>JASFEQ010000010.1:0-27696 GCA_050124735.1 Desulfobacteraceae bacterium
AATGATGCTGGACACGGCCAAGCAAAAGGAACTGCTCGCCAAACAGCAAGTGACCCCCAAGGTTCCCAAACCTCTCGAAAAGATAGGGGTTCTGAGCTTCATCAACGGCTCTGAGCTAGGCGAAATCGAGTTGAAAAAGAAGCTTACCAGAATAGGCAAAGGGGATGCCTCAGAGATAAAGCTCTCAGGTGTGTTTATGGGTTCTACTGCTGCCACGGTTAGTAAGAGGCCCTCTGGCTACACCATAACATTCACGGGGGGAAAGACAAAACTGAAGGTCAATGGCGAGGTTGTAAAGGACAGCGTCGCCTTGAAAGATTTTGACACCATTGAGTTGGGTTCCCATAAGTTTCAATTCTACCAGAAAGAGGTTAAGCCTGCCTGAAATTTCTTGGATCACCCCTGTCCCAGGTAATTTGCCGTTTTGCCGCCTTATTTAGATTCCTCTCAAGTTTTGGAGGTTTCCCCTCCAGGGCCGCGCACCGCAACAATCCTGACCACCTCCCATGAAATACGCGATCCTCTAATCTTTTGCTCTGCGCTTTTGCTTTATCTCATTTAGCACGCCATCTACCTGATCTCTCGTAAAGGTCTTCTTGCACTTGGTGCATTGATAGAGCTCGTCTGTCAATTTGTCATAGACGAGATCTCGGGAGAAGTTCACGGCGTGAAACCGGATTTTGAAGTTGTAGATGAGCTTAAAATCCTTATTCTGACAACCGTCACACAAAAAGTAGTGCTGGAAAATCTCCATTTTCTTTTTCTCCTCCGAGATCATTTCTTAGAAAAACCCCGTGTCAGGTTATCGGGTTTTTACCCTGTCTTTACTCTTTTTACAATACTTTTTTGAGGACGTGATCAGAGATAGGCAATGGGCCTCATACCCTTACGCCGGCGAATGGACTCCAGCACACCGACGGTTCCGGTCATCATGTTATCTCCCAAGGGTGATCCAAACTGAATGGGCAGTTGGGAGTTTTCCACCAATTGCCGCTTTGGGCCCGTAGCTATGATGAGATCTGCTGTCTCAAACCCAAAGGCCTTGCGTATGTAAGCACCATGACCCCCTTCTTCCAGTATCTGCTTATGTTCTAGTGTCCCATCAGCCAGTTCCCTCAATAAAACCTCCAGTCGTTTCAGGGTGATGTCACTGGTGTGGTATTCAAAAAATCCTGTGATCTCTTCACCTTGTATGGCGGCACCCACCGTATGGGAGGTTGCCACATCCAGCGTCAATACCCTCTCCTTTTCCCTTACGCGAGGATCCATGGACGCCCCCAAGATAGCCGCCATCCCACTATCCATGACGTAAATCTCATTGGCTGGCAACGCCTTGGCACTTTGGGCCATGGACCTTAGACGACTAAAGGTGGCAGGCACTTCCTCACTTCCGTAAAGCAAGGCATGGGGAAATGGATTCTTGTCGAGATGAGACTTGAAAATCTCGTGACGATAATCCAGGTGGGATACACCTTCAGGCGGTCGTCCATGGTCTTGAGCACAGAGTCCCACCACCTCAAATGAAAAGGAAACACCCAATGCCTTCACGATTTTTTCCAAGCGATCCACTTCCAGATCGTCGGTGGTGAGCGTGTGGTAACTCCCAATCTGTCCCAGGTCCTCAGCTTCTTTATCATCAACAACTTTGATACCCCAAGAGCGCACCTTGTCCAAGTTGTGGTGGATTGTGGCTGCTGAGGAAGCAGACATGACCACTACGGCTTCCTGAGCCCTCCTTTTCAAGACGCTCGACAAGGCCCCTCCACCCATTTCCGTTCCACTGATCAGGAGATTTACCGAAATGCTCTCCGCCTTCTCTGCCAAGGTCTTTACAGGAGACTTGGCCACCGCCTTGAAGTGCTGGTTGGAATCCATGTCATAGCAGAGTAGGTCCACCGTGCCAGCGCCCACATCTAAGATCAAGAATCTGCCCATGTAAATGACCCCTTAACTGATCTCCAATTTTCATGTCACCCGGCTTTGCTCAAGGCCCATAGGGGCTAGTAGGATGAGGCTACGGCCCTTTTCTCAAGGCCGTATCTCAAAAAAAATTCCACCGGACCCCGCAGTGACCCAACATTTTGAGGTTTGCAACGCTGCGCCCCTGGGAGTCTCCCGTCACTCTGTTAAACCGCAAAATATGGGGTCACCGCCCACCCACACAGTAGATGCGGCCTTGAGAAAAGGGCCGTGGCCTCGCAATGAAAGAGCAAAGCTTAACTACGAGACTGTCGAAAAACTGGGTTCTGAGAGGCTGATGGAAAATGTCCATATGCAAGGCTTCCGAAATTCCGAGGAATGAGGCGTACATAGAAGTACGCCGCAGTGACGAGGAATGAGGGTAACGCAGCCCTTCGACTTTGCTCAGGGCCATGAGCTTGTCGAATAGCAGATGGGCGTTTTCCGACAGCCTCTACACCTTCCCGCCCTGCGGGATGGCTTTTGAAGCGGCTAATGAAAAGGTTTAATCCCTGTTGCGCAGAATATCTCCAGGATGAACATACTGACCCGGCAACGCTCTATCACGCACGGAGACACCGGCTTCATGGACTGTGTTGGGATCACCCGACACTAGCGGATGCCACCCTTGCAGTTCCCTCCCTTCAAAAAGGCTTTTGTAAGCACATGTGTCGGGCAACCACTCAATATGCTTCAGTTTGTCCACGGAAAGTTCCACGCACTCGGGATTGAGATGGAAACGATCCTCATAAACCAAGCAACGGCAATTCACGGTATCCAAGAATTCACATGAAACAGAGGTGAGCTTAATCTCACCGGTCCCCTCGTCCTCTACTTTCTCCAGACAGCAGATCCCACAACTATCGCAGAGGGATTCCCATTCATCTCGAGTCATCTCATGGAGAGACTTGGTCTTCCAGAAAGGTCTTTTTTTCACATTTAGGCTCTCTTTCGTCCCCGCCCTAAAATTTTCCTCTCGGAAAATTTTAGATAACGCCCCTGGGCCCCGGGGGCTTCTAAGCCTCCCGAGAGCACTCGGGAGGCGGATTATAAAATCCTGGAAGGGATTTTATGAACGGATAAGGGATTTGTAGATTTTACGGAAATGATGACCATAGATGGCAAAGGTGATCACCAATGGGAATAACTCGGGACGGCGAAAAATTGTCCATGACAGTATCTTCCAATAATGGATTCGCTCTTTACCCAGAATCCCCAATCGGATGCTGGAACGAAACAGGGCCAAAATGCGCTGGAAATCCAGCGGCGTTTTGAATTTTGGCGTCCTGTACGTCCGCAGAAAGGTTTTGATGCGCTGATAGTAAGGCTTTGGTGAATAGATCTGACGCATCATGTTCCTGTATCCCCTAAATAAGATGTTTTGATCCATTTTGGGAATGATGTTCGTTGTGCCATCCACATTGTCACCTGAAAGCTTACCAGCCAAGCGGCCTTCTTGTTTAAGACGGTTGTAAAGCCTCGTGCCCACTGGGGCCTGAAGCAAACCGACCATGGCCGTCACAATCCCGGTCTTTTGGATAAAATCAATCTGCCGCTGAAAAATGGAAGGCCTATCACTGTCAAAGCCGACAATGAACCCTGCTTGAACTTGTAACCCAGCTTTTTGGATGAGCCTTACATTTTCTGCCAGGTCTCGGTTTTTGTTCTGCGTTTTATTGCATTCAGTCAGACCTTGCTCATCAGGTGTTTCGATACCTATAAAGACCGTATCAAAACCCGCCTCGACCATCATGTCCATTAACATTCTATCATCGGCCAGATTTATGGAGGCTTCCGTGTTTAAGGGTATTCCCCTCTTATCTTTTTGCCATTCAATTAATTTGGGCAAGAGCTGGGTCTTAAGATATTTCTTGTTGCCAATAAAGTTATCGTCCACCACGAAGACCTGCCCTCGCCATCCCAACTTGTAAAGGCCATCCAACTCAGCAATAACCTGCTCGGCAGTCTTGATACGCGGACGATGCCCGAGTAGGGCCGTTACGTTGCAGAAGTCACAGTTGAAGGGACAACCCCGGGAGAACTGCACGCTCATGGCGGCATAGCGTTTCAGATCGGCCAATTCCCACATGGGAGCCGGCGTCTCTCTGATGTCGCAGAACTCGGATGTGGCATATACGCGCTTCGCGCAACCCTTCTCAAGGTCGGCAAGAAATGGCGGGAGGCTAAGTTCGGCCTCATTCAGCACGAAATGATCAACATCCTCGAACTCCTCATATTCGCTAGTGAAGAGTGGGCCGCCGGCAATGACTTTGAGTCCCCGTTTCTTGCACCGGGAAATGGTTTGATGTGCGGACTCCCTTTGCACAGCCATGGCACTGATAAAGACACAATCGGCCCACGCCAGGTCCTTTTCACTGAGCTTCGTCGCATTGAGATCAACGAGACGTTTGGCCCATTCTTCGGGGAGCATGGCTCCCACAGTCATGAGACCGAGCGCCGGGTAAGCGCTCTTCTTTCGAATGAACTTCAGTGCATGCTTAAAACTCCAGAACGTGTCCGGAAATTCAGGGTATACGAGTAGAACTTTCAATGGGCTTCTTCTCCTTTAAAGATTTGGGAAATTATCCTAAATCTGTCTGATGCATCAAGGTCTAAAAAGAGCACGCGCTGAGTGGGTACAATTAGGAATGCATCTCCATCGGCGGAGTTCCTTAAATAGCGGTTAAGCGATGAAAGGAAAATTCTTGTCAATTGAACGATAATAGGTTTTTGAAGTCAAGAAAAATCGGGTTTCAGAGCCACCACTGAATCACTGAAAATCCTCGCCCTCCACCAAATCTTGATTTTAGTCTTTTTCTGAGTTATCACGGAATAGTCGATAGAGACCATTTTGCCACATGAGAGGCATGAGACTTACCAAGAGGGCTAGAGTTCTTTGGAGCCACCGCACGGATTCGAACCGTGGACATCCTCATTACGAGTGAGGTGCTCTGCCAACTGAGCTACGGTGGCTCAAGGAGCTGGACTGTGGCCTATAGATTAGTTATTTTTTGATCCGGTGTCTATTTTTTTTTGTCAGTCGTCAGTTGTCCGTGGTACGGTGGCATTTTACCCGCCAGGGTGCTTTGGCGGGTAAAATGCCATCCTATCTAAATTGAATAAAATTAACAAGAGGGAGAATATGAGAGAACCAAAAGACTATATCATTTTTCCGCTGGACGTCTCCACTTCTAAGGAGGCGCTGAAATATGTGAATCTGTTAGGAGACCATGTGGGGCTATTTAAGGTAGGACTGGAACTCTTCATAAGCGAGGGACCTGAAATTCTAAAGGCTATCCGCGCGGAAACAAAGGCGGGTATCTTTCTGGACCTGAAGCTACATGATATTCCCGCAACAGTGAAACGGGCCTTTCTTGCCGCCAGCAAATTTAGGCCTTATTTCGTAACCGTCCACTGTGATGAAGGGGGGGAAGCTCTCAAGGGCATCGCGGAAGACAACCCGGGCAATACAAAGATCCTTGCAATCACAGTCTTAACCAGCCTCGACCAAGAGAAGTTGAAAGCCTTAGGCTATGACGAAAAGTATGTGGAGGACCTTTCCGCCCTTGTGCTCTTGAAGGCGAGACTAGCCAAGGAGGCGGGGTGTCATGGCGTCGTCTGTTCGGGCCATGAAGTGGCCATGGTCAAGAGGGAATTGGGCGAGGCTCTGATCGCCGTCACCCCTGGAATAAGACCCGCCTGGTCTCTGGTCAACCAGGACGATCAAAAGCGAATCGTCACGCCTGAATTGGCTGTAAAACGGGGTGCTGATCATATTGTCGTGGGTCGGCCCATCCGGGATGCCCAGGATCCTGCGGACGCAGCAAAGAAGGTGGCAGAAGAGATCGATTCGGGTCTTCAATCACGCGGATAGATATTCTTTTTCAAAATGGTCTATCTTGCTGAGAAGTTCATCTATGTAGTCGCTGTAAAACGGTAAGGACCCAGCATTCTTGCGCAACCAAGCCTTATAGTTCGTAACCGTTTCGAAATGCTTTCTCCTTGCAGACTCGGTCTTCAGATGGAGGGCCTTTTGCATGCTCAGGGAAATGGCTTTCCATTCTCTTCTGAAATTATCCACCCTCTTCCACTTTTCGAGATTCTTTTCCCCTGAATAGATATGATGATCTACTTCTGAAAGGACAAGGTGGTTCATCCTTCTCGTGTCCCTATAACATGCATACCTGAATTCACAGTACGGGCACAGCAACTCATCCGTGGAATGGTGAAAATATCCCCCTTCAAAAAGTTCGACCAAATGATCAGCGTATTCGTCTATCAATGCAACGCCGCTGATATCAACCCCTCTCATCCCTTCCCAATGGTCGTTCATCCGTTGTTTGATAGGATTCCCCTTTACAAATACCTCCCTCTTCAGCGCATAAAAGGCGGCAGATATGGCCTTGAATGGGTGGCTGGTTTTCAACGCCTGCGCATATGCGGGTAATTGAAAAGAGAGTCCTTTCTTGACCATCTCAGACGTGGGCATACCACCCGTCTTGTAATCATAAACAAAGACCCAGTCTCTGTTCTCTTTCGTGATATCAAATCGATCAATATATCCCCGAATCCTCGTTTTGCCCAGAACAACCGGTGCCTCTGCCTCCTGACCAAATCCATACTCCATACCGGCTGGAAACGTGTCCTGGAATTCCCTTTCTTCAAATCGTAGGAGCTGTGCGAAAATACCCTCCCTCTCCCTTGATCCCTCCGGGGAACCTGCCTTGCGTTCCAGACCTGCCAGAAAGTCCCTTTTTTGAAACTCATAGAATTCAAGCTTGTTCAGAAAAGGATGTGCCCTGAAATATTCATTGGCCACCTCTTCGGCTAGGGCAAAGGCCCGATTGAGTCCTATCTCTGCCACATTCTTCTTCTCATCTTTTAGCCTCTCAAAAAAGTCCCTTAATATGGCATGGACGTGTTGGCCCATTTCCCTACGAGAGACTTCCTCACCAAGCTCTTCCAATGTTTTGAGACCATAGATATGCTCAAAGAGATAGCGCATGGGGCAATTGGCTATGGTCTCAAGCTGGGAAGGTGAGAAAATTTCGTCCTTATCCTCAAGGAAAGTATCAAACTTAACAGATCCTTGTACAAGTCCATCATATTCAAAAAGCCCATCTTCGGCCCATCTGCAGCGAAGGGCACGAACCGCCCTCATAAGGTTATCAGCTTGTGAGTGATGTTTCATAACGACCCGTTCCAATGGAAAAAAATTGCCCTTTCCCTCTTCATGGGACTCATGTTTCATGCGGGTCGCGTTCAACAGCTCCTCCTTTGACGTAAGGTAGGGATTCTCGTCCCACCTAAACACCTCTTCGAGGCTCTCATTTTCATGATCAGGGGCAAGATGGGATTTGACCATGGCCTCCAGATCAATGAGTACCGGAGAGGGCTGAACCTCTCTTTCCTCTGGATACCGTGGAAAGGAGAGATATAGGCGCTTACGGGTGTTTCTGAGAACATGGCTGAAAAGGTGCCTGGATTCGTCGATGAGATCCCCCATCCTGAACATCTTGTGGGGTGCCTCTGGCAGAATAAAATTCACCTCTTCTCTCAGAGGAAATCTATCGGCGCTGAGCCCGCCTGCAAAGATGTAGGCAAATGACCTTCCCCTCATTTCGAGCCATTGGGAAATACGGACCACATTGGGATTTCGTTCATCTAGAAGCAAGGCGTTATTGAGTCTAAGTCTAAAAGTGGAATAGAACTGGGAAAGGAGAGGATAACCATCATTTATTCTGAACAGTTTTCTTGCTAGACTCACCTCCCCCACACTCGCCTGGATCAGGTCTTGTAATCGAGCATATGCCTTCATATCCCTCTTGAGCATAGCCCGTAACACCTCGGATTCAATTCCAGGCGTTTCTTCGGGTATTCTTACAAGATTCTCCGGAAATCCCAACATATCGAGAATCCGCAAAAAACATTCCACCGTCCCCTCTGGACTCTTCTGATTGCCCAGTTCCTTAAAGGAGATCAGTGTTTCTCCCAACACTGTAATCTGGGCCAGGAACCAAAAGTATTCTGAGAGGAGATCCACCCTTTCTTCGGGTACCGTTGTGTGTTCGAGTCGATCCCGATAATAATCTCTTATCCATTGAAGTGCCTCTCTCCAGAGTCCTGAAACATCTAACCCGAGCCTGTCGATACCGCATTTTCGGGCCACCTTATCAATAAAAAATATATCTAATTTAACATCTCCCCTGCGCTTAGATTCGTTGTGAATGAACTTGGCTAATCCGGGCAAATCTTCTTCGGCAAAAAGGCGTTCACCCCCCCATTCTACGAGCCATTTTCTATGGGATACATCTCGCTCTGCGCCCTCCCTGATCAAGGGGGAAGAGAAGAGGTGAAAAATATCATCCCGCGTGAAATGATTTAGTGGAATCTCAAAGATGGAACGGAAGATATTGACAAGGGGATGGGAGGAGAGGGATAGACCTTTGGTCAGACTGAAAGGCAACCCATGTGAGCCAAATATCTCGGAGATGAGGGAGGAATAATCATTAAGGTCCGGGAAAATGACCCTTATCTTTCCCAGATCTTGAGACGCATCCAAGTTGTCTTCATGAATGATTCTTTTTATCTCCGCTGCAATGGCGCAGACTTCATCAATCTTATTGGCAAAGGACTTGATTTTGAGGTTTTCATTGGGGGTTTTGTCCATTTGACCATGGAAATAGAGCCCACCAGCAACCGGATTCGTAAAGGGGGCCTCCATGGCCCTTTCAGTGCTGAACTCAAAATCCGCTTCCTCCGCCCTCTCCATCAGAGACACAAGAGAAGTGGAGATCCGGTATGCTTCATGGTGACTTAACCGTTCATGGTTCCACCCCCCCCTATCCTTCCAATGCCACAGAGGCTCCCTGCCCACTGACTTCTTAAAGCCCCCCACAGGGTCTTTTGCTCGGCTGTCATAGTCAAGAAGCCACCACACCTCTTGGACCTGACCAAAGAGATGAAAGAGGATATCCTCTTCGACCCTTGAGATCTGAATAAAGCCATCTAGAACGAGGATGTCTGTCAACGTCAAGATGTGAGGGATGCCACCACCCTTTAAATAGGATCTGACACTGGATATGACATCGTCACCATCATATATCTTGAGGTCCTTCTTGATCTCTTCAAAATCACCGAATAACCATGTTAAGTCACTCTCCAGGGCATATCGCCCCTCTCCAGCCCCTGGACTGGCTTCCTCAAGCCTGATAATTCTCCTGGCGAGATCTTCAATGAAGCGGTCCTGAAAATTATTCCTGACCAGTAGGGAAAAGAAATTGGAGACAGTCCGGTATATGCCAGGAAAATCCATCCCCTCATTGGTGCTTGACAGAAGCGGGGCGAAATAGTCCAGGCCATCTGGCTGTGTCGCTCTTGTTTGAAGGATTTTCTTGATAAGGAGAAGCTTCAGGCCATCGTCTATGGGCTTGTGGTCTTTGAAGCGTTCATACTTGAGGTGCTCTTGGAAAATCTGGTGGATGAGGCGAGTTAAAGTGTCTACTCTCACCCTTAGCCAGAATTGGGGATCCACCTCCAGCTCCATGACCTTGCCTCTCGTGGGCACCAGGTGAAGGAAAGACTGGTTCTCACACAAACCTATCCTGTTTGCCAGCAAACGCTGCCTGGAATCTACGCTCCTGCCAACAAGGTATGCAATTTTACCCATTGCTCGGCCAAATGACTCTTTTTTGCCATCGGATCTTCGACAATTTGCTTGTTCTGGTTATCTTGAGAGGTTCAAGTCTAACCAACTATCTCTGGCGGGCGGTAAGCAATTTCTCTTTGTTCAAGGCCATTAGGGTGACCAGAGCCTTGCCTACGAGCGTCTTCTTCTTTCCCCTAACATCAAAGACCTCCGATTCGGAGATGATGATCTGATTTCCCTCTCTGATCACTTTGGAGTGGCAAACAAGGGAGTCCCCATAAGCTGGCTTCAAGAAATTGATTTTGAACTCAATGGTCAGGATCCGAAATCCTTCAGGCACAGTACTGAAGGCGGCGTACCCCGCCGTATGATCTGCCATGGTCGCCATAAGCCCCGCATGGATAAAACCGTCCTGTTGCCGATGATGATCTTCAATCTCCACTCTAGATCGGAAATATCCCCTTTTGATAGCTTCTCCCTTCAACTGGCAATACTTTATGAACCCGCGACTGTAGTCCCGTGCCAAGAAGGCTGCCCTCTCCACTGAAATCTCATTTGCCATCGCCTAATCTTCCCATCTGGTCTTTCTCACCTTTTGTTCTCTCCCTGCAAGGGACCACTTCCTCAGCCCGGGCAGTCCGCACTCTAGTTCTCCACACAAGCCTTCGACGAGCAGTTTGGGCGAGCCTCTCTCGAGGTCCTCAGCCAAGTCGGTCGAACTCAGGGGCTCACTGCCGAAAGGCTTGGACCAAAGGCTGAGCTCGGTCAAGGGGGAGTTTTGTCAGGGGGGCTTATGATCTTTGTTTCGGGTACAGCGTTTTGTATTTACCATCCGGGAGCTCTATTCCCACATAATAGATACGCCAGCGTCCTCGGCGTTTCCTGAGCTGGAAGAGGACATTCTGGGTACCTGAACGCCCTCTGGCCTTGACGAGGAGCCTGGCAGTTCTCTCCCCTTTCAGGACCCTGATCTCTTCTTTGACCACCGCAAATCTCAGGTCCCGCCCGAGGCCACGAAAAAGTTTCTGATTGCGGCGAAGATAAGACTCGCATACTTTATACGTCTCATATCCGTTAATGAATCTTGTCAGGTAATTGATGGGGTTCTGCGTAAATTCACGAAAGGCCGTCTGTGTACGACCTAGCAGGAGATACCCCACAGCCAGAACTATTATCAAAAATACGGCTACAACTCCGATGATAAGGGCATCCCTGTGCTTCGGGTATGCCGGCGACATACTCATTACTGTATCTGGAATTTGGTGAGGTGGGATCTCGGAAGTTTCTTTCTTCGGGCGTTGTTGTTCCGGGGGAACTTCTCCTTGGCGCGCCGGCGATGACTCGGATTTGGTGGTCTGTCCTGAGATTTTGGACTCAGTCTCGGAGGCTACATCCACACTCTTTGCGTCACGGTCAATGATCATCTTTGTCCCGCATTGCTTACAAACCGCCTTAATGACCGCCTTGGAGAATTTTTCCTCCGGTATGTTGTAGGCCATATTGCACACAGGACAATGGATCTTCATAAAATGCCTTCCTCCCAATGACCCTCAAGGACTACCTAACATGTAGCTCCCCGACCGACCGCCGCAACTCTCAGGTTTTTAACTATACCAAAATTTTATGGCCCTGTCCCTTGATTCAACGGGAAAATTGCGCTTATCTGGCAAATTAAGACTCACCGAGTCATCCTTAGCCCTCAGGAGGCTCTTTTTCAAACTTTTTCCTTGACAAAGCAACCATTAGTTGTATGCTACAACTATGCACGAGAAACTGCCTCACAGTAATCGCGAGATGTTCTCGCTCTTATCAGATTTGTCCCGCGCCATTCGGTGCTGCCAGCAGGAAGCGGTCTTTTGTGAAGATCTCACCTTCTCACAATTCTTCATCCTTGATCTCGTTGCAGAAAAGGGACAACTGAGACTCTCAGAGCTCCACAAAATACTTTCTGTGGACAAAAGCACCACGACACGTCTAGTCAGTCCCTTGGTCAAGCAAGGGCTCGTTCGTCGGCAAAAGTCGAATCAAGACTCTCGAGCCATTAACCTGGCATTGACCAAAGAGGGAGAATCGGTCCGGAAACGGGTCTGGGCCTGTATTTCAAGATTCGTGGATGTGATCCAGACTGGAATCCCAGAAGAGAAACAAGCGGCAGTCTATGAGGGCGTAAGAATTTTTTTGCATGCCATGCGGAATGCCTGTGCTGCGGGTCCCTGCCGCATGTAACTATCTTGGAGGAAATGATATCTGTGGACGAGAAAGCAATCACCCTAAAGGAAACTGAGAGCGCTGGTTTGAACACGTTGCCCACACTTGACACAACCTGCTGACCTCGAGGCGGAGAGGCCCAGTTGGGCCCACCTAGCCTGGATCAGCCCTTTGTCACCGGCTCCGTCCAGACCTCTATGGGAGAAATTCCCCGGATCTCATCCTCCCTCGGCTGGGCCGATCGGTCAGGAAGCATCAAGGCCCGTTGGGGGATTGGACGGATGCACTACACCGTGGAAGCTGGTCTTTATGCATTGGGTTCTCCGGTTGATCAATCCCCGGTTCTGGTCACGGCCAATTACAAGTTGAGTTTTGACCGACTGCGCGAGTCCCTTCCCGGCCTCAATGCCTGGATTCTGGTTCTGGATACCCAAGGGATTAATGTCTGGTGTGCCGCAGGAAAGGGGACCTTTGGGACAACAGAACTCGCAAGGCGTATCCAGACCAGTGGCCTGGACCGTATTGTTAGCCACCGGAATTTGATCCTGCCCCAATTGTCCGGTCCAGGGGTTGCGGCACATGAGGTAAAGAAGCTATCAGGCTTCAAAGTCATATATGGTCCCATTAGGGCCAAAGATCTGCCCGCCTTCATTGAGGCCGGATTGAAGGCTACCCCAGAGATGCGACTCAAGACCTTTACGACCCGGGAAAGGGTGGCGCTCATCCCGGTGGAGCTGGTGGAGGCCCTGAAGGCGGTCGTTATCATTATCCCCGCAATGCTCATCGTCAGCGGATTTCTGGGACCAGGAGGATTCTGGGAGAACATTTTGAATTATGGCCTTTTCTCTATCCCGGCCCTCCTCACCGCCATCATGGCCGGAGCAGTTCTTACACCTCTGTTGCTTCCCTGGCTTCCCGGGCGTGCCTTCTCGTTTAAAGGCCTTGTTATAGGACTGCTCGCAGCGGCAGTACTCATGGCCTCACAGTGGGGTAATTTGGTATCTTGGGAGGCTCGTTTCCAGATTATGGCATGGTGCCTTCTGGTTCCCGCCGCCACAGCCTATTTGGCCATGAACTTCACAGGCGCCTCCACTTACACCTCTCTCTCTGGAGTGAAGAAAGAGATGCGCTGGGCGGTCCCCCTGGAGATTGGAACCGGTTTCGCTGGCCTCGCGTTATGGGTTAGCGCCCTGATCATGGCATAAGGAGTTGGACTTATGGCTCGAATGATTTATCTCAAGGATGTGGTCACATTGGGCATGGAGCCAGACAAGTGTGTGGGGTGTGCAATGTGTCTCCTCGTCTGCCCTCATGCCGTGTTTGGTCTGAACAATGGAACAGCTGTGATCCAAGACCGCGACGCGTGTATAGAATGCGGGGCATGTGCCATGAATTGTCCTGCGGATGCCATTAGTGTAAGGCCAGGGGTGGGCTGCGCCGCTGCGGTCATCAATACAGCATTGGGAAGAAAAGGCGATTCATGTTGCTGTATTATTGAGTCTCCTGAAAACTCTGGTGGCCCCAAGCCAGTCTCTCCAGAAGCGGTTGCCGGCAAGGCGAGCTGCTGTTGATATCAAGTGATAAAATGGCTTCGCAATTTTATAGAACGCGGCTTCGCCGCTCCGAAAAAAATGTGATTTCTACATAATCGGGCTCAAAAAAAAGGCAGATCTGGATACGGATGATTAGGGAGGTGAAGCCTAAAAGGCAGTAGGCGTGTCTAAGAGAAACCAGATAAGGACCCATAACCTGGCCCGCTTTATGCTCTATATCCTGGCGCATAAACCTGACGAATTCGGTCTCGTGCCAGACACTGAAGGCTTTGTGACATACAAGGAATTTCTATGGGCTGTTCATGAGGAGCCAGGCTGGGGCTATGTGAGAAAGGGTCACATCAACGAGGTCCTGTTAGGAAAGGACCGAGCCCTTTTCCAACCAGAAGGGGACCGCTTCAGGGCCTTGGATAGACGCTGGCATCTCGATCTTGAGAATCCGACTCAGTCCCCACCGAGAACTCTTTTTGTTGCTGTGAGGAGAATGGCCCACCCGGTCGTCATGTAAAAGGGTTTGACAGCACCAGAAGGCAGATATCTTGTCCTTTCACCGGATCGAGAGATGGCCGTGAGAATCGGGCAGCGTCGAGATCAAAAACCCGTGTTGTTGGAGATTATGGCTGTCCCCGCGTGGGAGGCAGGCATTTCCTTATATCCATTTGGCGACCTTTACCTAACCAATCAAATTCCTGCAAGGTTTATCAACGGCCCTCCTGTGTCCAAAGAAGACGCAAGGATTCCTGAGAGAAAAAGAGAGAAGCCTCCCGAGAGGAGAGCTGACTTTGATGCAGGCACTTTTGTTCTGGATTTAGACAGGGATCCAGATTCTTCTCACCGCACCAAGGGCAAGAAGCAAAAGGGATGGAAAGAGGAGGCCAGGAAAATCAGAAGAAGGAAACGGCACTGATGAGCAAACATGACCAATTTTCCAACTTCTTTTATCCCAAAAGTATTGCAGTCATTGGCGTATCCCCAGAACGGAACAATCTTGGGAAGAACATCGTTATGAACTGTCTCATGTTCGGGTACGAGGGGGAGATTCTCTCCGTAGGCTTGAAAAAAGGTGTCGTCTTTGGGCAGCAGATTTATCCCTCTGTAGAGCAGATTGACCGGGACATTCATCTTGCCGTGATCCTTACGCCAGCAAAGACCATTCCAGGGATCTTAGAACAGTGTGGCCGCAAGGGAATCAAATGGGTGGTCATAGAGTCAGCCGGCTTTTCTGAATTGGGCGAAGAGGGAAGATCCCTTGAAAAGGCCTGCTTGGATGTGGCCAAGAAGTATGGCATTCGTATGATCGGCCCAAACGGTATCGGTGTTACCAATCTGGAAAACGGAGTAGCCCTTCCATTCATCCAGCTGCGAAGAGAAATCTCTCTGGGTCCGGTATCTCTTTTGGCACAAAGTGGCGGCGTAGGATTGAGCTATCTCGGGTTCCTGGCAGAAGAGGATATTGGAATCAACAAATTCGTCTCCTTGGGCAACAAACTGGATGTGGATGAAAATGACCTCTTGGAATATCTGATCCATGATGAAGGGACTAAAATCATCCTTTTATATCTGGAAGGATTCACGGATGGCAGACGATTTATTGAAATTGCCTCAAAATCCAAGAAACCTATCCTGGTTCATAAGTCAAACCGGTTCAAAGCGAGCGCAAAGATCGCCCATTCCCATACGGCTGCCCTGTTCACTGACGATCAACTGGTGGATCATGCCCTGGAGCAGGCGGGTTGCGTGCGTGTAAATACCATGGATGACGCCATGGACTACATTAAGATCCTCACTCTACCTTCTCTCAAAGGCAACAGGCTGGCAGTGGTGTCTCGATCCGGAGGTCATGCGGTCATTGCAGCTGATGCCTGTGCCCATTATGGATTCCACCTCCCGCCATTTCCAGAAGAATTTTTGAAAAAGGTGGAGAGACGACTCAGGGCTCATGTGATTCGACTGCAAAACCCATTGGATTTGGGGGATCTCTTCGACCTAGAATTCTACGAATATATCGTGGAGGAGATGTTGAAGCGTGAGGACGTGGATGGGGTCATGCTGGGGCACGGGTACCGCCGAGGAGGGTTTGAACGGGAGGCCTCACGCAATCTGGTCCGCAAGGTGGAACAACTGGTGGAGCGATATCAGAAGCCTGTTGCTCTGTTTGTGTTCACAGAAGCCGCGGAAATGGGATACCTGAGGAGGCATTCCAAAATCCCCATCTTTTCTGCCCCGGAGAACGCCATGCGTGCTTTTCATCTATCCCACAGTTGGGCATCCAGAAGACCCATCCCCATGGAAGCTCAGACCATCCAGGATCTGGACGTAATAGGGGCTGAAGCCATCTTGCACAAGGCTGCGAGTCAGGAATCCCTTTTCCTCAGGGACTCCCTGGATCTTATTGAACATTACGGCCTTGCCATACCGGACTACCGCTTAGCCCTCTCATTAGATGAGGCTATTGAGGCCTGGCGATCCTTTAATGGTCCCATTGTCATGAAAATCAACCGTCCCCACATCTCTCACAAAACGGATTTGGGGGCCATCAGCTTGAATCTCGATTCAGAGGAACAAATCGAAGGCGCATTCAGGGATTTTCAGACCCTTGCGGATAGCCGTGAACTGGAAGTGCTTATTCAGCCCTTTGTGAAAGAAGGCCAAGAGCTCATCTTGGGTGGCAAGCGTGATGAAGTTTTTGGACCGGTTATTCTCTTTGGTTTGGGCGGGATTCTTGTGGAAACCCTTGAAGACGTGGCCTGGCGCGTTGCCCCCATCAATCGTGAAGAGGCCGGTCGCATGATCAAACAAATAAAGGGGCGTCAGATCCTATCTGGCGTCAGAGGGGCAAAACCTTCTGATATGAATGCCATAGAGGACTTCCTTGTGAGGCTTTCTCAAATGTTGATGGATTTGCCGCTGATTAAGGAAATTGATGTCAATCCGGTCATGGTCTATGCCGAAGGTGAAGGTGCCCTGGCCGTGGATGCCAGAGTCATTATCGAACAGTAAATAGATTAATACGTGGTTTCCATGACATCTGTAACCGACGATCGACTATTCTCAGGGGAGAGGGTGCCATTCTGTATCTGTTTCAGGTCTCGAATTTCCTGTTCCGAGTTACCGGCTTGTCCGGGTTAGGAGGATTTTTACATGTGGTCCAAATGGGCGTTATTGACCGATCTCTATCAGCTCACCATGGTGGGCGGGTATGTCCATGAAGGAAAGAAAGAGCAGTGGGCTAACTTTGACTATTTTTTCAGAAGTATCCCAGATAACGGGGGGTATTGCATACTGGCTGGCCTGGCGGACTTGATTGATTATATACGGAATCTGCGCTTCAACGGTGATGACCTCTCCTATCTCGAGGGGCTAAGCATGTTTTCCAAAGAGTTTCTTACCTATTTGGAGAATTTCAAATTCACCGGGGACCTCTGGGCCATTCCCGAAGGAACAGTGGTCTTCCCCCATGAACCCTTAATTCGAGTCACCGCACCCTTGCCGGAGGCGCAGCTTATCGAGACCACGCTCCTCAACGTGATGAACTTTCAGACACTCATCGCCACAAAGGCGACTCGGGTCCTTTGGGCAGCCCAAGGGGATCGTGTGGTAGATTTCGGTCTGAGAAGGGCCCACGGCCCAGACGGGGCCTTGATGGCATCCCGTGCCGCTTACATCGGCGGGGTAGAAGGGACCTCCAATGTGCTTGCGGGTCGTCTCTACGGCATACCGGTGCGTGGGACTCACGCCCACTCCTGGGTGGAAAGTTTTCCCGAAGAGGTGGAGGCCTTTCGGGCTTACGCCCAGGTATATCCCGACGCCTGCGTACTGCTTGTGGATACCTACGACACGCTCCACAGTGGCGTGCCGAACGCCATAAAGGTAGGCCGGGAACTGAGGGAAAAAGGATATGAAATCAGTGGGATCCGCTTAGATAGCGGTGATCTCGCCTACCTGAGCAAAGAGGCCCGGCGCATGTTGGACAAGGCAGGTTTTCCGGATGCCATCATCGTGGCCTCAAGTGACCTGGATGAGTGGCTCGTGGAGAGCCTCAAAAGGCAGGGAGCCCGGGTAGGGATGTGGGGAGTGGGTACACGCCTCGTCACCTCCTTCTCATGCCCTGCCCTTGGGGGCGTTTATAAGCTGACCGCTCTGGATGAGGGCTGTGAACGGATGGTGCCCAAAATCAAAAGGTCAGATAACCCTGAAAAGATAATGAACCCGGGTCTCAAAAAGGTAGTGAGGATGTACGATAAAAGAGGTGAGATGAGAGGTGACGTGCTTTTTGTCGATGAAGAAAAAATTCCCCAAGGACGCTCTTTTCGGGCATACCACCCCATGTTCCACCATGTCTATAAGACCTACCCCAAACAGTTCAAGATGCGCGAACTCATGGTACCCATATTTCAGAAAGGGAAACTTGTCTATGAGAGCCCTTCACTTCATACGATGAGGGAATATTCCCTCAAAAACCTACAGGAGCTGGATGCCGCCTATAAGCGATTTCACAATCCGCACAGATATCATGTGAGTCTCAGCCCCACCCTTTTCGCAACCAAACAGCGCCTGCTGCGAGAGGCCGCAAAAAAGGTGGCCACAATCTCCGAACCATAGACGCCCTGATCAGCACGCCAGATGATGGCACGATTCGCTCGATCCGCTCACTGTCTCATGCCAGCCACTCATCCTTTCGCCATTCTGGCCTTTGGCGCATATCTCCGCCCAGAATCGTGGAAAAATGCCGGCTTAGGGAAGACCAGGGACAAATCTTCCAGCTTGACATTTAGCGCTATTTTTCGTATGCTTTTTATAGTAAAATTAAACTGTTATCAACCCAACCCCAATGGAGCAACGCCAAGAACTCTTCAACTTCCTGGAGCACTCCGGGAAAGATCCTTCACGCCTCATCTTCGAAGATGAACTGACCGGCATCTACAATAGACGTTTCCTCTACCAATACCTTCAGTCCAAAGTCCAGTGGAACATCTTGGAAAAACGTCCGTTCTCCCTCCTCATGATGGATGTGGATAATTTTAAGCAGATCAATGATAGGTATGGACACCAGATCGGCGACCAGGCATTGATTTGGGTGGCAGGCCTGATCCAAGAGGTAGCGGGGAAAGACGGTTTGGCCGTTCGGTATGCAGGTGATGAATTCATGCTTCTACTTCAAACAGATAAGCAGACCTCACTGCAGAGGGGCGAAAAACTACACAAAAGGATCCATGAAACGTTTTTTCAGCCGGGCACTGTTGACAGCCCTTTGAAGATCACCCTTAGCATTGGAATTGCTTCGGCCCCTGAAGATGCCAAGAACAGCAAGGCCCTAATCCAAAGGGCTGATACGGCCCTTTATTCCGCGAAAAAAAAAGGCCGTGACTGCTATGTGAATGCGACTGAGGTGGCCCTAGAGGATGTCTTTGACAAAACAGCCATTTACCAACTTGAGGACGTCAAGCTTGTGGGTCGGAGTAAACAGCTGGCACAAGTGACCAACGCCCTCAAAGTCTTTAGTAAGAAAAGAAGCCAATTTCTCATTGTTGAAGGCTCTCCTGGCCTAGGCAAAACAGAGTTTCTCGAAGCGATCCGCCAAAATCTCTCGCAGAAGAAGATATGGCAGGTTAAAGTCAACGGTACCTCTCAGGAGATGTTCCGTCCCTATTATCTGACCACGAAAATCCTCATAGACATTTTGAATAAAAGGAAAGATAAGGGTTCAAAAGTCTTAGAGAACCTCAATCCCAAAGAGTTCGCCTATTTGGGTCAAATCATCCCACAGCTTGGAGGCACCGATGAGGCCTCGACAGATGAGAAAGAGGGGGAGTTCCGTGAAGGCATTTTTACCACCCTGGTCCATTTCATTCCCAAGATCGTGGGTCAACGTCCTCTTATCATTTTCATTGATGATCTGCACTTTGGCGACGAGGCAACGATGCTCCTTTTGCGCAAATTGATGATGAGAGATGAGCTCCCACTTTTTATCTGCGGCACATCCTCGGAGACCAAGGAGGCTAAAGCGGGAGAGAAAGGGCCCTTGGAAAGATTCCACGCTGCCTACGGTGAGGAACTGGGTCTTAAAAAGATCCCCCTTACCCCTCTCACAGCTGCTCAGATAGCCAGGCATATCAAGAGGATATTTCCCAATCTGGATAAACCTCACAACTTCGAGGATGACCTCTACCAGATTACACAAGGAAATCCCCTTTTCATTAGCGAAATCTTACGCAAACTCGTCATGGACCAACAAATTACCCTTGTCGGTCAGCGATGGGTTATCCGACCCGTGGAGGAGGGCTATCTCCCCAAGTCCCTGGAAGAGATCGTAACCCAAAAAATTGCCGCCCTGGATGAAGACAGCAGGCAAATGCTTGAGCAGGTATCCGCTCTCGGCGATGATGTCTCATTGAGTATGCTCATAGGAAGTTCTGAGGCCATGGAAGCGAAGGTTCTGGAGTTTATAGATCAGGCTGTGGCCCAAGGTCTTCTCCAGTCAGACTTTCAGCTAAACGATGAGGTGATACGCTTTTTGGGGAAACGCGTCCTGGAGATTGCTTATGGTACCATAGAGCAGGACAGAAAGCAGGAACTTCACCAGCGCATTGGTAATTATCAAGAAACACTCTATCAGCGCCAGCTTCTGCCCTCTGCTGCGACCCTTGCTTACCACTTCAAGCGTTCCACGGACCAGGAAAAGGCGGGAACATACGAGCGGATCCTCGCAACATCAAACGCCGCGAAATTCAATGCCCAGGAAGCTATCCTTTACACCGCCGAAGAACCGGCTGAGATGGCCGGAGCGGATGTGCCCTTGGACGCTGACGGCCTGGTTCGGGTGCCCCATATGATACGCGAGTTTATGATTGCGGTCCGAAACATAAAGCTTTATCCACCCGGCAGTAAGCCCGTTATCGACGTCACCCAAAAGCTGAAGACCAGAATCGATGGAATTCTCGAAAAAAATGAACACTTCAATATCATGCAAATAGAACGAGCTCTAGTGGTCAATGGACAGAAGATCGCGACCAAGGACTTCAAGGTGGTCGCCAAGGGTTTTCTCGAACTCCTTAACCAGCTTCAGCTAAAAGGAATCGCCTTCCTCAAAGGCCTCACGGAGAGTGAGGTGGAAGTTATGTTGGAGGCCTTTGGCCGAACCGAGCAGAAGACCTTTGATGAACGCCACTGGGAACGTCTTATGATTGAGAACAACTTGGAGCACATCGATCTAAAACAGATCCGCTACACAAGGAGGGGCAAAGCGAATGACCCGGCACGAAACCAATTAGCCCGCCAAAGAGGCACTGCTGAAGCAGTCGATGAGATGCGCCGAAAGGAGATGAGGCTGGTGGCCGAGATCCTGCGTGGTATACTCAGTGCGGGGAGGACCATCAAGCTCTATCCCTTGGAGAGCAACGCCGTAACGACTGTCCTGCAGAAGATTGCAAAACATGTGCGCAGCTACATCAAAACCCGGGGTGTTCTTACCTTTTCTCGAGCTGAGGATGTATTGCTGGTCAACGGCGAGAAGTTTGTTAGTTCCCAGTTCAAAGTGTTTGCTGATACGTTCTATAAATATCTGGGAACCCTCGGCCTCAGCAGCCTCACCTTTATGAAGCGCTTTACCGAACAGGAACTGAAGGCCTTCATTGGTGCCATTGGAGATCTCCCTCGGGGCGTGGACAGCAAATTCTGGAAGCGCCTATCCAAGGAGAAGGGCATGGCTGGCATCCTATTTGACCGTCACTTGTACGAGGTTCAAGTTGCGGAAGCAGTAGGGCCTTCAGCCACGGGCGAATTCCGAATACTCAGCACAATGGCTGCCGCAGAACATCAGCTCGATGAAGAGATGGAGATGGAGGATATACCGTTCTCCTCTTTGCTCGACAATTTCCAAGATCAGATAAAGGAACTCTTGCTCAATAAAGAGGAAGAGGAGATCAAGGAGGCAATCCTCAAGCTCTTTAGAAACTTGCCGGTGCAAGAAGTTGCAGATCGAACAAGAGCCATCCAACTCTGTCTAGGCCTTTTAGAGAGCCTTACGCCCGCCTTTCAGCATGACTTTGTTAGGCTTCTTGCCGCTCCCCTTCTCGCTGCCTTTTCTAACGAGGATAATCCAGATGTGATCGTGGAGATGGCGGCACTTTTTGACAGAATGCTCACGATTCTTATCCAGTTCGTTGAGTACCGCACGGCTGGCCGGGTCTTATCCCATCTCCAGAAGCGGCAACGAGAACTGGAAGAAGTCAAAGACTCCCATGCCCAGCTATTGGCAAAGAGGCTGAAAAGGAAGTTGGATCCTTCAACAGAAAAGCTTCTTCTGCAAGATTTGAAATCTGGAGAATCGACTCGCTTGCGAAACGCAGCCCAGTTGCTGGCCGGCCTTGGGCAAGGGGCGGTACCATTTCTCATTGACATCATCAAACAGGAGGATGATTACAGGGCGCGGAAGATCGCAGCCATGCTCCTTGAGAAGCAGGGACCTGCCGTGGCCGATCGTCTTAAAGAGTTGCTGGTCCTAGAGGTCACTCCGGAGGAACGTTCACGAATCCTGGATGTGATCGATACCCTCACCTCCGATCTGAAAAAGGAACTGGCGCACGCCCTGGGAGACCAGGATCCCCAGGTGCGACAGGCAGCGTTTCACCTGGCTGAACGCCTGAACAACAACCAAACCATTGCACTTCTCCTGGAGTTGGCAAACACCCAGACAGGCAACTTGGCTGTCTCTGCCATCAAATGTCTGGGGAAGCTGAAACCTCCGAATTTGGATGAGACATTGATCGACCTTTTGGATTCTACCAAAGAGGACGAACTTTGCATCGTCTGCTGCCGTGCCCTGGGACAGATCGCTAGCCCCGCCGCTATCGAGCCCCTAACCAGACTCCTGGTTGCGCAGGGGTTCTTTCCATTTCGAAAAAACCGCAATCCGGACGTTCGAGCCGCTGCTGCCTATGCCATGGGCCAAATCTCTCATCCTGATGTCCGTGGAATACTGGCACATTTTGTGAACGATAAGGACCCCAGGGTCCAGGAGATTGCCAGGTCTGTCGCCAGCCCAGATGAACCGGCCGAGGATTAGAGGATAAAGGATTTCTTCTCCTCTTGGGCCATTTATATGGGCATGGGGGTCTTAATAGCCGTTCCGATCACGCTATTCTCGCCCAACCCTTCTATCCGGACAGAAACCAATCGATTTTTTTGGAGTCGAGCAGATGGGAAGGAGACCGGCAGATAATTGTCGCTTAAACCTTTTGCCTGCTGTTTCTCCTGTGATGCCCATCCTTCAATGAGCACCGAAAATACTTCCCCGACGCAAGATCTATAGAAGGACTCCCGCTTTTCCCGCCCAATCTTTCTGAGCTTCCTCGCCCTCTCTTTTGTGAGCTTCTGATCAACCTGACCAGAAAACCGGGCGGCCGCCGTCCCCTTTCTCGGGGAATAAGGAAATACATGGAGATAAGAGACCGGTGAATCCTGAATCAAGGAGAGCGTGTTTTGATAGGCCTGAAGATCTTCTCCAGGGAATCCGGCCATGGTATCCACACCTATGGCTGCAAGCGGTATGCTCTCACGAATCTGCCCCACAAGTCTTGAAAACTCCTGTGCCGTGTAGCCCCTGTTCATTCTTTGCAAAATCCCGTTGTCACCGCTCTGGAGCGGGATGTGAAAATGGCGACAGAGCCAATCTTCCGTGGCCATCATCTCAATGAGCCCTTCCCCGATCTCATTGGGTTCTATTGAGCTCAGTCTGAGCCTCATGGGAAAACCTTTTCTTTGGATACGATGGAGCAATCTCTCCAGATCCGTACCGTTCCTGAGATCCATCCCATATTGTCCCAGGTGTATACCGGTCAGGACCACCTCTTTGTATCCATCCTGTGAAAGGGATTCGAGCATAAGGAGAACCTTGGACGGGTCCAGGCTCCTTACAGGCCCCCTGGCAAAGGGAACAATACAATAGGTGCAAAAGGACTCACACCCGTCCTGAATCTTCAAGAAGGCCCTGGTCCTGTCCAAAAACCCTTTTACGGGAAGGAACTGGAATTCTTCACGGGAGCCAAATTTTTCCAAAACGAGACGCTGCTGACCCGCATCTACCGTCTCTCTTAGTATAAGTGGCAGTCGCTCCTTCACCCTATTCCCAGCTATAAGATTGAGTCCCTCAATCTGGGAAAGCTCATCAGGAAATACCTGACCATAACACCCTATAGCTGCCACTGAGCCAGACGGATTCTCCCTTATTGACTTTCTTATCGCCTGTCTTGACTGGTAAGAGGCCCTCTGCGTCACGATGCAGGTGTTAATGACTGTCACGTCGGCTTCCTCTCCTTTGCGTACCTCTTTCAACCCCAAATCAAGTAAAGAAGCCTTCAACGAAGCGGACTCAAACTGGTTCACCTTACAGCCCAGGGTTATGATTTTGAACTTCTTATTAGTCATTGGTCATTTGCAGTACAGCAACAGAGACTTGGCCCACGTCCGAAGGGGTCAAGGTGAAAGAAACTGTGTCGTAAAGATGTTCTAATCGCGATAGGCAAATTGAACGATGGGTTCTATGGCAATAAATGGGAGGACCTGCAAGTGGACATATTAAGAGAGTAAGACTTTATTGAATTTCACCTCCATGGCCCTTGCCGGGCAGGCTACTACGCACAACTCACAGGCACTACATCTGTCCCTATCGAAAATAACCGCCATTTCCGGCCTCTGTATGTAAAGAGCACTGGTGGGACAGACTGCTGTGCATGCCCCGCATTGAAAACATCTCTCCTCATCTCTTCTGATATCTTGCCCAATATTTTCCACCTTGATGCCGAGACTCTTCAGATATCGAACGCCTTTCTGGAAGTTCTTTCGATGGCCACTCAATTCCATGACCATGAAACCTTCTTTCCTTGGGTAGATAGTGGCCTTGAGGATATTAAACGAGAGGTCAAATCGCTTCACAAGGTTTACAACGACGGGTTCGTTGACCGTTTTTTTGGGAAATCTTAGGGAAAGGGTTTTTGCATACATGACTTACACCTCGGAATTTTAAGATTTTCTTCAGCACATTGGAGCTCTGCGTCATCTCACTTCTTGAACTTGTTTATGACCTTCTCAAACCCTGGTATTGACTTCTCAATGGTCTTGTCCTCAACGCAGTATGCGATTCTGAAATGTCCAGGACCGCCAAAACCGCTCCCTGGGACCGTCAGAATATTTTCCTCTTGAAGGGCAGATACAAAAGCCACATCGTCCTCTATGGGAGTGCGAGGAAAAAGGTAGAACGCGCCTTCCGGTTTAACTAATTCGTATCCACAGGATACAAGCCCGTTATAGAGCATATCTCGTTTCCTCTGATAAATGGATATGTCGACACTTTCTTCCAATAGAAATGCTATGGCCCTTTGCATGAGGGCGGGAGCATTGACATATCCAAGTATTCGATTGCAAAGGACCATGCCCCCAGCAATCATCCCCTTATCCGATATTCCCGGATGGAGTGCGGCATAGCCAATTCTCTCCCCTGGCAGGGAAAGATCCTTGGAAAAGGAGGTCACAACAAAACTCTCCCTGTAGGCATTGAAGATACTCGGTACGTCAATGCCGTCATAGGCTATCTTTCGATACGGCTCATCCGAAATCAGGTATATGGGTTGCCCGAATTTCCCACTGCAATCCGTCAATACCTTTGCCAAGGCCTCCAGTTCCCCTTCAGTGTAGACCTTTCCTGTGGGATTGTTAGGGGAATTGATCAGCACGGCCCGTGTCTTTTCTGTGACTGCATCTTTAATGGTCTGGAAATCAAGGGAAAAATCGGGCTTGGTGGGTACCACTTTGGGTACGCCCTGGTGATTTTCCAAATAGAAATTGTATTCCACAAAGTAGGGGCTAGGGATGATAACTTCCTCTCCCGGGTTGAGCACCGTCTTGAGCACAACATTTAGTGCGCCCCCGGCCCCCACAGTCATGACGATATCCTCAGGCCCGAAAGTCTGTTCATTGTACTTGCCGAGATAATCGGCCACGACCTGCCTGGTCTCAAGAAAACCTGCATTAGGCATGTAAGCATGCTGGCCGGGTCTCTGGTCATTTGCCAGTTCATTAAGGACCTCTTTGAACCTGACAGGTGGCTCCAAGTTTGGGTTGCCCAAGCTGAAATCAAAGACGTTTTCCGGACCAAATTCTGCCTTTCTGGTGTTGCCTTCTTCGAACATCTTTCTGATCCAGGAAGATCTTTCCATGGCGGCCTCAATTTTCTTGGCAGCTGGCATATGTGTCCCTCCTTTATATGGAACAAATAACTTTTTAGTTTCTGCCTTTTTTTTATGCTTGTCAACAGAAACCCGGGTGAATAATCAGGGCACATGGGGCCTGGACTTGCTATTGGCCCATCCCTCCCCTAAGTTACCAGACTTTCAATTAAATTCTTCCCTAATCCTGGAACTTGCGTTAAAATATCTGAATTTCAGCCACTTTCCGATTTTGCGATTTTCAGAAGTAGAGGTTATAGTTGACAATGAAAGGGAAGAGGAAGTCCAAAATAGCCATACTTACAGGGGGTGGGGACGTACCAGGTCTCAATCCCTGTATCAAGACGCTGGTGTATAGGGCAGCGAGTGAGGGGATCCAAGTCCTAGGCATTAGGCGGGGCTGGGCAGGACTCTTGGCTTACAGCCCGGAGGTTCCTGAACCGCCCGATGTGGGCTTCAAATGCTACCAGGAATTGACGGCGCCCGAAGTGAGGACCATCGATCGCTCGGGCGGGACCTATCTGCACACCTCTAGAGCCAACCCGAGTGCTGCCAGAAAGAAGGACGTCCCAGATTTCCTGAAGAAGCAGTTTAAAAAGGGAGAAGAGGTCAGAGACTTTACCCCGCACGTGCTCAAGAATCTGGCACACCTCAAGATCGATGCCATTATTCCCATTGGGGGTGATGACACCCTCAGTTTTGCCGACAGGTTACACCGGGAAGGATTCCCTGTCATTGCCATACCAAAGACCATGGACAATGACGTCTTTGGTACTGATTACTGCATTGGATTCTCCACAGCCATTACCAGGAGCGTCAGTTTCATACACGCCTTAAGGACTTCCACCGGTTCCCATGAACGGATTGCGGTGATTGAACTCTTCGGCAGGTACTGTGGTGAAACATCCCTTATTTCAGCCTATTTGGCTGGGGTGGATCGTGCCATTATATCGGAAGTGCCGTTTGATCCAAAGAGGCTGGCAGAATTCGTTATGAAGGACAAGGGAGCCAATCCGAAAAACTATGCCATGCTCACCATATCTGAGGGTGCCAAGATGGTGGGCGGTGATATGCTTTTGTCCGGAGAGTCTGACGCCTATGGACACCAGAAATTGGGCGGGATCGGAGAGGAAACGGGAGCTATTCTCAAAGAGCTCACAGGTCAAGATGTCCTCAATCAACGACTCTCCTACTTGATGAGAAGCGGCATACCCGATTCCCTGGATTTGATGGTGGCCGTTAATTTTGCCAACATGGCCATTGATCTTTTCATAAAGGGCGTCTTCGGGCGTCTCGTCGCTCTAAACCGCGGCATATATACGGATATTCCCCTGAGCACGGTTATGGCGGGACAGAAAAGGGTGGACGTGAGAGAACTCTACGACGTGGAAGCGTATCGGCCCAAAGTTCGACACGTGGGTGGAAAGCCCATGTTTCTATATTAGTGAAACTCCCCCCGTGCCCCGTCAAATGATGATATTCATCTCCGGTTTGAAATTCGGCACATTCTTTTATGTTTTCGTAAGTGATTATCCGCCATGCCCCTCGAGGTTGTTATGCCTATCTTTTGACACTCAAAACTTTCTCGTTGACCGCCTCAACTGGTAAACATTCGTCTCAGGTATAACGGGTCAAAAAGGTCGAAAAAGGAAATACATTGGTCACAACCCGGACAAATAGACGAACTCGTCAGATATATGTGGGAGATGTTCCCATTGGTGGAGGTGCACCCGTCGTTGTTCAGTCCATGACCAATACAGACACCAGAGATGTCTCCTCAACGGTTAGACAGATCCAGCAGCTCTATGAGGCAGGCTGTGAAATCGTCCGTTTGGCTGTTCCTGACATGGGGGCGGTTGAGGGTTTCAAGGAAATAAGGTCGAGAGTGTCTCCGCCGCTGATTGCGGATGTGCACTTTGACCACCGTCTCGCCATTGCCGCCCTTAAGGCGGGTGCGCACGCTCTGAGGATAAACCCCGGAAACATAGGAGGGAGAAAAGCGGTTGAAAAGGTCATAAAGGAGGCGGATGCCAGAGATATACCGATACGGATCGGCGTTAACGCGGGTTCCCTACCCAAAAGAATCCTGAAAAAACATGGCGAGCCT
>JASFEQ010000011.1:0-26788 GCA_050124735.1 Desulfobacteraceae bacterium
TAAAGATGTCATTTCTTCCCCTGACGCCTGGGCTAAGAAATGTGTGGAAGAATATGGCGCCGACATCATCGTACTCCAGATGAAGAGCACGGACCCCAATGGTATGGACAGGGGGGCTGATGAGGCCGCCCAGGTGGCCAAGAAGGTCATAGAGGCCGTAGATGTCCCCGTTGTCGTGTGGGGTACGGCAAACAACCAGAAGGATGAGGAGGTCTTAAAAAAGATCTCAGAGGGATGTCAGGGCAAGAACGTTTCTCTGGCACCGGTGGAAGAGGGTAACCACAAAGGCGTGGGTGCCAGCGCCATAGGGTATGGTCACACGATTGTGGCCTCATCTCCCATTGATGTGAACCTGGCCAAGCAGCTGAACATTTTGCTGGGCAATTTGGGGGTGCCGACCGATAGGATTGTCATTGACCCCACAACAGGCGGACTGGGATATGGTCTGGAATACTCCTATTCGGTCATGGAGCGCATCCGTATGGCCGCTCTCACCCAAGAGGACGATAAGCTCCAGGTCCCCATGATAAGTAACATTGGAAACGAGGTCTGGAAATGCAAAGAGGCGGGCCAACCCTTGGAAGAGGTGCCCACCCTCGGCGATCCGGAGAGGCGAGGCGTTCTGATGGAGACGGTGGCGGCAGTGAGCTATCTCCTGGGCGGGGCTGACGTGGCTATCTTGAGACACCCGGAGAGCGTCAAGCTCACGCGATCATTTATCGATCTCATGATGAATGGTGGCCTGGCCACGGATGTGCCAGAGATTTCCAAGAATTTGGAGCTCCAGGAGGCGGATCTGGTCTCCATATCCCCAGAACCGAAGCTGGCCACGGCTGAAGAGGCGGTTCCTGCCAAAGCAAAACCTGCCAAGCCGAAAAAGAAAGAGGTCAAGGCGGCGCCAAAACCGAAGAAGAAGGAAGAAGAACCAAAAAAGCCCCCAAAGCCTGAAGAGAAAGTGGTGGCACTGAAGCCCAAAGCCAAGGCAGAGGAAGAAGTCAAGGCCAAAGCAGAAGCAGAGGCGGAGGCGAAAGCCAAGGCAGAAGCAGAGGCGAAGGCCAGAGCAGAGGAAGAAGCCAAGGCCAAAGCAGAAGCAGAGGCGGAGGCGAAAGCCAAGGCAGAGGAAGAAGTCAAGGCCAAAGCAGAAGCAGAGGCGAAGGCGAAAGCCAAGGCAGAAGCAGAGGCGAAGGCCAAAGAGAAGGCGGATCTTGAGGCCCTCAAGGCCAAGATGGCGAAGGAGAAGAAAAAAGCAAAGGCAAAAAAAGTGCCTGAAGAGGGGATGATAAAACCGACCGAGATGGATTTGGTGGAAAAATTAAGCGTATCCCTTAAGAGAATGCACCGTCACAGTTAGGTGGTGTTATAAACTCTTATTGGGCAAATCACCTCTTAAGAAAGGAGGACAAGAGAGAATGTCGAAATTAGTAGCTTTTGCAGCGATTCAAGGTGCTTACAATATCGTTTCTAAGGCAGAAGGGAAGTACAAAAGGGCCCAGGAGACCTTTGGCGGGAGTCAGAAACTGGAATTCCCCAATACCGCTTACTTCTTGCCAATTATCTATTCCTTAACCGGAATCAAGGTGACAGATCTGGATTCCGCTAAGAAGCCCCTCGAGTTCGCCCGCAAACTGTTACCCCCCCATGTGAAGAAGGATTGTCACATTCCCTATCTGGGGGGATTGCTGGATGCCGGTATGGCGGCCCTCTTCGCCGAGGAGATTACGGAGGCGATTCGGTATGTGGAGGACCCTGAATTTTACCAACCTGAGATGGAAGATCCGGATGTGGATAACGGCAAAATCTGGCTCGGAGCGGCCGACGACGCTATTATGAGAAAGAGGGGTGTGGAATTTGTGGATGGCACGGCTCCCGGATTTGCCGCCATTGTGGGGTCTGCCCCCGATGCGGCAACGGCAAAACAGATGGCCGAGGAATATCAATTGAAGACCATTTATGTGTTCATGGCGGCCAATCAGAATGGGACCACGTTTGCAGAGCAACTCCTAGAAGAGAATGTGCAGATCGGATGGAATACCCGCCTCGTCCCTTTTGGACCGGACATATCGGCGGCCGTTTTTGCCCTCGGCTTTGCCAACAGGGCCGGTATGGCCTTTGGCGGGATCGAACCGGGTGATTTCAAAAAGCAACTTGCCTACCAGAAAGACCGCATCTTTGCCTTTGTCAATGCACTGGGTGACGTGAACGCGGAATGGGCCGCCAACGCCGCTGGCGCCATCAACTGGGGTTTTCCCACCATTGCAGATACAGACATCCCAGAGGTCTTGCCCACCGGGGTTTGTACCTACGAGCACGTGGTGGCCAATGTGGCCCATGATGAGATGCCCCAGAAATCCATTGAGATTCGAGGTCTCAAGGTAACCATCGCTGAGATTGATATTCCGTTGGCCTACGGCCCAGCCTTTGAGGGAGAGAGAGTGCGCAAGGACGATCTCTATGTGGAGATCGGAGGAGGCAAAACGCAATGCACTGAACTCACCAAGATGGCGGATATGAATGAGATCGAAGACGGAGAGGTGGAGTTGATCGGCCCGGATGTGACAGATGTCAAAAAGGGTGACACACTGCCCTTAGGCATCTACGTGCAAGTGGCGGGCCGCCAGATGCAGACCGACTTTGAGCCCATCCTAGAAAGGCAGATCCACCACTTGATCAACTATGCCCAGGGCCTCATGCATATCGGGCAGCGGGATATTGCTTGGATCAGGATTGGTGATCAGGCCATAGAAAAGGGTTTCACCCTGAAGGATATCGGCACAGTCCTCCATGCCAAATTCCATCAGGATTTTGGAAACATCCTGGATAAGGTGAAGGTCACTTTGTACACCAAGAAAGAGGATGTGGATAAACTCACAAAAAGGGCCAAGGGTGAGTACGGTACAAGGGATGATCGTGTGGAGAAGATGACCGATGAGGGCGTGGAGACCTATTATTCCTGCACCCTTTGCCAGTCCTTTGCCCCTAGCCACGTCTGTGTGATCAGCCCTGAGCGGACAGGGCTTTGTGGCGCCTATAATTGGATGGACTGCAAGGCCTCTTTCGAGATCAACCCGACGGGTCCCAACCAGCCCGTGGAAAAGGGAGAGGTCCTTGATCCCAAGTTGGGGCAGTTTAAGGGGGTCAACGAGTTTGTCTACAAGGCGTCGCGTCAGGCCATCGACCATTACAACTTTTACAGTCTGGTCATCGACCCCATGACCACCTGCGGCTGCTGTGAGTGTATTGCCGCCGTGCTACCCTCCTGTAACGGCGTCATGACAGTGCATCGTGATTATACCGGGGAGACGCCATCCGGGATGAAGTTCACCACGTTGGCCGGAGTCATGGGAGGTGGGCAATCTTCTCCTGGTTTTGTGGGACACTCCAAGTACAATATCACGCAAAGAAAATTCATCGTAGGGGACGGGGGTCTGCTTCGCATGGTCTGGATGCCCAAGTCCTTGAAGGAGGAGATTAAAGAGCGAGTCATGAAGCGCGGAGAAGAGCTCGGTGTGCCCGACCTAATAGACAGAATAGCCGATGAGACTGTGGGCATCACTGAAGAGGAAATTCTTCCTTATCTCCAGGAGAAGGAACATCCTGCCCTGAAGATGGATCCCATAGTGGGAGAATGATAAGGGCGTGTGGATAGTGCAAGCGAGATGATATAAACAGAGAGTTGATTTCAATTGGTTGAAAGCATTCGCAAATTCATTGTTAGGAGTTGACTATGGGATTGACTGGAATTCAGATTTTCAAACTCTTGCCCAAGACGAACTGTGGGGAATGTGGGGTTCCCACCTGTCTCGCCTTTGCCATGAATTTGGCCGCTGGAAAGGCGGAGTTGGATGCGTGCCCCTATGTTTCTGATGAGGCGAGAGAAAAACTGGCGGAGGCCTCGGCTCCCCCTATCAGGCAGGTGGCCATTGGTGCCGGTGAGAGGGCCTTAAAGATCGGCGGTGAAACGGTCATGTTCAGGCATGAGAAGACCTTTTATAACCCGACGGGGCTTGCTGCTATGGTATCCTCGGATATCGGTTTAGAGGAATTGGATACCAAGTTAAAGGCTTGGAATGCCCTTCAATATGAGCGGGTAGGCCTGAACCTCAGACCGGAACTTGTTGCCCTGAAGGACACAGATGGGGACGGCGCGGGTTTTGCAGCGGCTGCAAAAAAGATCGCCGAAGAGAGCGAATTTGGGCTGATTCTCATGAGTGAGAATTTGGATACCCTGAAGGCGGGCGTTGAGGCCTGTGCCTTCAAAAAGCCCCTGCTCTATGCAGCCACGGGTGAAAACGCCGAGGATATGGGGAATCTAGCCAAGGACAATGGCCTGCCCCTGGCGATTAAAGCGGACAGTGTGGAGGATCTAATTTCCCTCACCGACAAGTTGACGGAAATGGACCTTAAGGATCTTGTCCTGGATTCGGGTTCAAGGGAAATCAAACAGGCCTTCCAGGACCAGGTAGTTATACGCAGAGCACCACTCAAGGCGGGAAACCGCTCATTGGGTTTCCCCACGATCGCGTTTCCCTGCGAAATGGCCAGCAATTTGGATATGGAGACGGTGATCGCCTCCATGCTCATCGCCAAGTATGCGGGTATTGTGGTGTTGTCTGATTTCAGGGGAGATAGCCTATTTCCACTTCTGCTGGAAAGGCTGAATATCTTTACGGATCCGCAACGTCCCATGACGGTGACCCAGGGAATCTATGAGATCGGGGGCCCAGATGAAAATTCTCCCGTGCTGGTCACCACCAATTTTTCTCTCACCTATTTTATTGTCAGTGGCGAAGTGGAGGGAAGCAGAGTCCCCAGTTGGCTCCTCATCATGGACACAGAGGGCCTCTCAGTGATGACCGCCTGGGCTGCAGGTAAGTTTGCGGGAGATGTGGTGGGCACGTTTGTCAAAAAGTGCGGCATAGCAGACAAAGTAGCCCACAAAAAGGTCATCATTCCTGGCTATGCTGCGGCCATAAGCGGGGATATGGAAGAGGAACTCCCTGACTGGGAGATCATGATTGGTCCAAGGGATGCCTCGCTAATCCCTAAATTCTTAAAAGATATGGCCAAGTAGATTGGGAAGGGAGTAGAGCCATGCTACTGATTGGAGAAAATCTAAATGTGATCAGTACGGTCATTGGAAAGGCCTTCAAGGAGCAGGATCCAGGCCCCATAGCAGAGGAAGCCAAAAGGCAGAAAGAGAAGGGTATGGACTGGATCGACGTCAACCTGGGTCCCGCTAGAAAGGGAGGGCCGGAGTTGATGGAATTTGTCGTAAAAACAATCCAGGAAGAGATTGGGGAGACCCCACCCCTCTGTCTGGACACCTCCAACATAGAGGCCATGGAGGCCGGACTGGCCATACACAAGGGGAAGGCCATCATCAACTCTATCATGTGCAGGCCTGAAAGATATGAGAAGATGATTCCCCTGGCGGTCAAATATAAGGCAAACATGATCGCACTTATGTGGGGGCCAGAAGGGCTTCCCAGAGATGAAAACGAGAGGGGCGCACTGACAGCGGAACTCGTCTATGCGGCCAATGAAGCAGGTGTCCCCAATGAAGATATATTCGTTGACGGCATCGTAACACCTGTGAACATCCAGCAGCCACAGCTCATGAGCCTTTTGGTCTTTCAGGAAATGCTCCAGGATATGTTTCCTGGCATAAAATCCACCTGCGGCCTTTCAAATATTTCCAATGGCCCACCGGATCATCTCAGGCCCATCCTCAATCAGACCTATATGGTGATGCTCGAGAGAAAGGGCATGTACTCCTGTATTGCCGATGCCTACGATGACTCGCTCATAGCCATTGCCAGGGGCGAGAAGCCGGAAGTCGTGGAAGTCATCCATAAAGTGATGGATGAAGAGGAGGTAGATACGGGCTCTCTCTCCAAGGAGATGCAAGATTACGTGAAGACGGCCAAGGTGATCCTCGGTCAAAGTCTATATTCCGATTCCTGGCTCGAACTCTAAAGTCTTAGAATCAAGAGCCTATCCTACGCAAAGTGCCTTAGATAGAGCGGGGTGCTTGATTAAGGGCATTTGGAAACTTAAGGGCCTCCCCATATCAGACAGATATGGGGATTTTTTTTGCGGAAAAGATCAGACGGTTTTCCTTGCAAGGCCCTTCGTCTTTTTGAATGAGAAGTGCTTGCCTTCCCAAGGGTCGATTGTTATCTTGTTATTGACTCTAGAGTCACGTGGCCAATCTTTCGGAACCTTCAAAAATAGCAAACAATTTAGGTCGACCCCTAGGTATGTCGTGAGAAATTCAAGAGTAATTATCATCGCAAACCATAGGCCTCTGGATAATGACCAACGGATCCGTGAAAGGATGAGCGTGGCGCAAAGCCGTGCCGATCGTATTGCATCCAGATTTCCCGATCTTGACCTTCCGTCCGTCCAAAGAGGTGTGAACGAAAACATGAAAAAACTCTATCTCACCATAGACGGTCGTTATATGGACCTATTTGACTTAATGAATTTCTTGAAAAACCAGCACAAACCGCTACCACTATCATCTGACAATGTGAAAAAACATTATTCACTGTCGAATAATATTACTTTGAACGGCATCTACCTGTACCAGTACCTTCTGGGGCGTGGATACGATCCATTCCTCATTCATAATTTCGCCATATCAAATTTGGAAGAAACCGTGAAAGAAAGACCTTTGGCAGCCTGTATCTCGTCCAATTTCATCGTTTTGGATGACATCAAACATATGGCTTCTGAGATCAAAAGGATTGATCCTGATATTGCCGTCATTGTTGGCGGCATGCTCGTTAAGAGGCTCCTGGATCCTGGTGAAGACCTTACGTCCCAATACAAGAATTCCTTAACCTCCTTTCACGGAAAAGTGGATGCCTTTATCATTGAGGCCCAAGGTGAACAAACGCTCATCAGAGTGCTCGATTCATTGTCCAACGGGGGTCGCCTAGAGTCTGTTCCCAATCTGGGAATTTTTGACGATAGGGGGAAGTTAAGATTCACGCCACGGGAACAAGAAGACCTGCCCATGGATGAGACGACCATCGCCTGGCATAAAATCCCCAAGGCCTATCTCCGAAAAACGCTCCCCGTAAATACGAGTCGTGGCTGTCATTTCCGCTGCCGGTTTTGCACCTTTCGTTGGCTCTTTCCCCAAGTGCAATATAAATCGATGGCCGTATTGAAAAAGGAGCTGAGGTTGATCAATCAACTAGGATTTGTGGAACATGTCCGTTTTACAGATGACAATTTTACGGGCAATAAGGCCAAATTGAAAAAGGTGTTGGAGATGATGATCCAGGAAGATTTTGATTTTTCATGGTCCTCTTATGCCCGCGCCAGTGCCTTGGACCCGGAACTCGTGAAAATGATGAAAAAGACCGGGTGTGAATTCGTCCATTTGGGGATCGAATCCGGCAGCCCGACCATATTAAAGAACATGGACAAGAAGCTGGATCGTGACGAATCGATCAACGCCATCAAAATGCTCAGTGATGAGGGAATACAGAGTCGCGGTAGTTTTATTGTTGGTTATCCTGGGGAGACCGAGGAGACCTTCTTGCAAACCGTTTCTCTCATCAATGAAAGCGGCCTACCCTATTACATACCCTACCTATTTACTTATAGTAAAAGAGCCTTGGTTCACGAGGATAGAGAAAAATTCGATCTGGTCGGCACGGGCCAGACCTGGAAACAGAATACCATGGATGCTGTTGAAGCGTCTCGCCTCATGACCAGAATGATCCGTATAATACCCCAGAGTTATAGTGACGGAATGAGCCATATTGAGGAAATCTATAATCTCCTTCTCGGCAAGGGATATGACCACGGGGAAATATATGAGCTATTCAGGCTGAAAAGAGAACTTCAACTGGCGGTCGAAGAGCCGGGATCGGAACGGCCATACCCCCCCAAGGTAAAGGAGATTCTTGCAAATATGGAATCTTTGGTCCAATGAAAACTCTTTATCCTACCCACCTACTTAGCCAGATTTAGCAAGATCAGGTTCCTGCTGGAATTTTTCGGCAGAGTCCAGGACCCTTTTACACTCAGACAAAAACAGGGGTAATACTTTACGGGTTAGAAAAGCCCCTAGGCTAACCGGCATTCTATGGAGGGGCCAAAAAATTTGCCCGCTGCCCTTAAGTATGGCGCACAAAGGGAGATAGCCCTGATCGCCCTGTTCTGTCAGCATTGAACTTGGCTTCGTCTCTATTTGGACGACCTCTGTGCGAAGGCGTCAGGGCAAGGGAGTCCGTGAAAGAGCTAAGATGTTACAAACAGAGACATATCCTGTTACGGTGTTGCCCAATAGATTCAGATTCTTATTGCATTTGCACGGCCACCTGACACAAAATCGGGGAAATTTCCATAAGGTTGCAGCCATGGTGGTCTATGGACTTTGGGGAAAGAAGGATGGAGGTTGAGGCGAGGCTTGCTTGGCCCAATGGGCATGCACCTTTCATGTGCCCACCGAAATATGGTAAAATCAAACCCCAATGGAGCGTTACTTGTCCCCAGTGAAATGGCCGTCTCCGATGGATTTCACCCTGGTGAAATAGCCCTTCGGGATTTCACTGAGCAGGCGGGGCAAGTATTTGTTATCCGTTAACGCCTGATCGATTCTTGAGTCGAATAGGGTCAAGACGTTAGGCTTCAGGGTCTTGCCTTAGCCTGGGAAAAGAGCGCTATGACAGATTTGAGTGATCATGAGCTGGATACCTTCGTTGCGGGTGACCGCCCTCAGATTTTCCAGTGCGATTGTGGGAATGAATTCAAGGTGACCGGTTATCCCATAGGCTATAGTTTTGCCTGTCCAAGGTGCCACACCTTTTGCAAGATTACAGAAAAGGAGAGTGTGTTAGAACGGGGGATCGTGCTGGGTGATTTTGTGGTAGAAGAGAAGATCGGTCTGGGAGGGATGAGCGTCGTTTATTCGGGGAGGCAGTTATCTTTGGACAGACCGGTCGCCCTTAAGGTACTCAGGCCAAGTGCCGCTAATAATGAGAATTTCGTTCGCCGACTTTCACGTGAGGCGAGAACCGCGGCTCAGATCATCCACAACAATATCGTTCAGATATACTATGTGGGAAGGGAGAAAGAAGTCTTTTTCATAGCGATGGAGTACGCGGACGGCAAGAGTGTGCGAGAGCGGATCTATGGGGATAACGGGATTTCCGAGGGTGAGGCCATAGATATTATCTTGCAGGCATCAGCAGGTCTCAAAAAGGCCCATGCCCAAAAAATTCTCCATCGAGACGTGAAACCGAGTAATCTGCTTCTGAATAAGCACGGGGAGGTGAAAGTTGCCGATTTCGGCCTGGCAATGGATTTACATGAGGTGAGAATTGAGGGTGGAGAAAAAAGGGTGGAAGGGTCCCCCCACTACATGTCTCCTGAGGCCTTGCGAGGGGAGTTCAGCTTTTCATCGGACATTTACTCTTTAGGGGCCACATGTTATCACATGGTCACTTCCAAGCCGCCCTTTACGGGCAATCTGCCGGATGCGGTGATGGCAAAGCATGTGACCGATTATCCCAGATCCCCCAGAGAGATGAACTCTAACCTGAGCAAAGGGCTCTGCCGGATTATTCAAAAGATGATGGCCAAGAGACCCGAGGACCGATTCGCATCCATAGAGGAAGTGATACAAGAACTCCGCCTGTTGAAGGAGGATCAGTCCCGAACCATTGATAGGAAGGGCGCACACTGGTTTATCGAGGAGAGGGATGATGCAAGCCGGTTCCAGGAGATGATGACCATCGTTGAGGTAAATCAGGCCATAAGTCGGGAAAAGAACTTGGACCAGATGCTCTTGAGAATCGTGCATGAAATAAGCCTTGCCATGCATGCTGAAAGAAGCACGCTATACATCTATGAGCCTCAAAAAGGGGAGATCTGGGCTAGGGTTGCTGAGGGGATAGAACCGGACAGGGTTATTCGTCTCCCGCTGGGAAAAGGCATTGCAGGGACCGTTGCCCAGTCTTTGAAAACGGAGGTTATCAACGATGACGTCTATGGCGACCCACGCTTCAACAGGGAAGTAGATCAGTGGAGTGGTTTTAGGACGAGGAATATGATCTGTATGCCCATATTGGGAACCCAGCTTGAGCTTTTGGGTGTGATTCAGGTGTTGAATAAAGAGGGCGGCCAGTTCAGCCATAGTGATGAATCTCTCCTATCGGCTCTGGCAGCCAATGTGGGACTTGCCCTGGAAAATAGCCGATATTTCTGTGGACGAAGGCCGGAGTGCGGAGAAATAGACTAGAGACCAAGGGCTTCCGGGGCCGCGCGCTTCATCCCGATTTTCTCCCCCCTTTCCGAGCCATAGTCTCCACCTTCTCATCCCAATCCCTCCAGAATCTAAAATCTTGACACACCCCATGTGGCAGGGTAACTTCACGCATTATAGAAATTCCTAGATTCTTGCCCTTGTTAACCCAGGTAACCTGATGTTGAGACTCCTTGGCAAATGGCTGAAGGTCTATGATGATGAAATAAACCTATTCCTTTGGTCTGCACTCCTCTTATTTCTCATCCGTTCCTCTAATATCATTTTCAATAATTTTGCCGAAACGGCCTTCCTGAAGCGGTTCGGGGTAGAGTACCTGCCCATGATCTTCATCATCAATTCCATAAGCACCTTTTTCATCATGGGCTTGATCACCGGCATCATTGCAAGGCTGCCTGGGTATCGTCTTCTGTCCTACATGCTCGTGATATGTGGCACAACCGTGGCCGGCCTCCGTTTTGTAGTCCCTCTCGGGTTCGAAATTCTCTATCCTATCCTCTATGTTTTGAAGGCCCAATATGAGGTCATGTTGGGTCTCTTCTTCTGGAATCTTGCCAATGATCTTTTCAATACGAGGCAATCCAAACGCATTTTCCCTTTGATCACGGCCGGCGGTGTTATGGGCGGTGTTATTGGAAGTTTCGGCACCCCCTTTCTCGTAAAGGCAATCTCCATAGATAATCTCATGTTCATCTATTTGGGCACGACCCTAACGGGGGCCGTGGTGGTCCGACGCATGGGCACACTATTTCCCTCCCTACTCCCCGCAGAGGGAAAGAGGAAAAAGGTGAAGACACGCCTTTCCTTGAAAGAGGAGTTCAAGAAGGTTCTCCCCATTATCAAAGAATCGGCCCTGGTAAAGATCCTCATCCTTTTGACGCTCCTGCCTAACGTGGTCATTCCCATCATCAATTACCAGTTCAACTACGCCATAGACGAGGCCTTTGCCACAGAAGGGAGGATGATCCAATTTTTCGGTTATTTCCGAGGCGCACTAAATGGAGTTAGCTTTATCATCCTTTTGTTTGTGGGGAGAATCTATGGTCGATTGGGCCTTCCCATTGCCCTCATGTTTCACCCATTCAATTATGTGATCGCCTTCCTCGGCTTTCTGTTCAAGTTCGATGTCTTCTCTGCCATGTATGCACAGTTCTCCACAAGGATCTTGAGGAATACCATCAACAATCCCGCAAGGGGGGTCCTGATGGGGCTTTTTCCCGCGGAATACCGGGCTCTGATCAGGCCCTTCTTGCGGGGTACTGTGGTGAGGGTCGGCACGTTGGTAGGATCAGGAATAATCATTGCTAGTACAGGAATATTACACCCCCGTTATCTTTCCCTGATAGCCCTTGTTTTTATGGGAGGTTGGATTGCCACCACGTTTGTTTTGAAGAGATCTTACTCACGGATCTTGTTGGACCTCATATCCAGGAACATGCTGGATCTGAAATCCCAGGAAGAACAGGATGTGAGTCGTATCTTCTTGGATAAAGGGGTCCAATCTCAGCTGCTGGATGCCTTCCTATCTTCCAAGGGGAATACATGTCTCTGGTACGCCAACCTGATCAAATCCTTGGGCATGAAGGATCTGGATGCCCACATCCTCTCCATCATCAAAGATCAGGATGACCGGACCCAAATAGGCTTACTCTCACTTCTTTCGCCGGATGCAGGCGAGCAGGCTGTGCGCACATTAGAGGAGCTGGCAGATCCGGATAAACCAGATTTGAGTATTGCAGCCCTAAAGACGGCGGCAGAACTCCCACCGGATCTCTCCACCCATTTCTTAAGGAGAGTCTTTGACTCCGGCGACAATCCTGAAATCAAGGCCTATGCCGTTATTGGTCTCTACCGTCAAGAGCCGCAGACGTACAGGGCGGTTATCGATTCCTGGTTGGCCTCAGGGGAGATGGCCGAGCAAAGGGCTGGGATTATCTCTGCCGGGGCCTCAAATAGCAGGGAGTATGTCCCGGTCTTGCAAGGCATGCTGGAGAAGGTGGAGGATGAATCCCTAATTTCTCTTGTCCTGGAAGCACTTCATCAACTAGGCACCCCTGAGATGGATGCCCTCGTCTTTCCCTACCTGGGGCATTCATCCGAACGGGTCCGCCAGTCGGCCCTGGAGGCCTTCAATGTGGAGGATGATAACGCCATAAGGGCCGTCATTCCATTGTTGGGGGATAGATGGCCGGGCGTGCAGGACCTGGCCAAGGTGAAGCTTCAAGAGTCTCCGTACCAGAATGCGGAACTTCTCATTGAATCCCTTGTCATACCCAACCGTAAGCTCCGGGAGGGTGTATTTTCTCTGTTAGAATCCCTGGAGATTAAGGACGTGGATGTCTTCCGTTTTGCCCGCTCTCAGATGGAGAGGGCGTATAGAAATCTGGCTGAGGCTGAGGCCCTTCGTCCCCTTTCACAGGGCGAGGAGGGGGCGCTGCTGCTTGATCATCTGGTTCAGAAAAAGAATGCAAGATTAGAAACCATCCTGAGGGTCCTGGCGACCCAGGATCGATCAGGAAGGATGCGGATTGTGTGGAGGGGCATCTACTCTGCCGATTCTCGGCAGAAGTCAAATGCCATCGAAGCCCTTGAAGATCTGGTGGGGCATTCCCTGTCAAAGACGATGCTGCCCCTTGTGGAGGATCTCTCTCCGTCCGAGTGTCTGGCTATTGGAAGAAAGAATTTTAACCTCCCGGATTTTGATTCCAACGCGGCTCTCCTGTATCACCATCTCCTTGCCAAATACGACTGGGTCACCGTTGTGTTGACCCTTTATCTCATCGGAAGGCAGGGTTTTGACGGCCTTGACAGGTGGATTGTGGAAGACTTGGCAAGATCGGACAACTCGCACATCCAACAAATGGCTCAAAGCATCGTGAGTGACAAACCAACGCATGTTCATCGTGAGGAGGCTGACATGGAAACGAGTAGCAGCATCCCCGACAAGATTCTCAGGCTACGGGGCATCCAAATATTTGAGGGCCTCTCTGTCAGCGAGCTGGCCGCCATTGCCTCAGTGACGGAAGAGGTGGTCCATCCCTTGGGGACAGTGGTTATTACAGAAGGGGAAACGGGAGAGACCATGTATATGATCATCGCAGGAGAAGTCTCCGTCCACAAAAGCCAAGAGGGGGGAACTCAAATCGAACTGGATCGTATTCTGGCTGGGGACTATTTCGGAGAGATGGCCCTCTTTGAGGACGTGGTGCGGTCTGCCACCATTCGTACCGAAGAAGAGACCCGTCTTCTGGTCCTCCATAAGCAGGAATTTACGGAGATCGTCAGGGAATACCCCAAAATCGCCCTTCACATATGTAGGATTTTGAGCCAACGCATACGCGTTTTACATGAGAAGATAAAGCGTGGGGAGAAGCAGATCGAGGATCTGGACGCGACCTGTAAAGTGGAAGAGTAGATTCCTGCTGCTCCTTCCCCGCGTAGCGGGATCTTCGATGGTCCAGGTCAGAGTTAATTGACTTAGTCGATAGAATGCGTTTTAAGTGATCTAAAGTTAAAAGTGAGCTAAAGTGACCTGCCCGCCAACGCTTCGCCACGCACAGTAGTTCGGCCGAGTTATGCAATCAGAACTGGTCAAACAGACCGGATTACTGATAAATGGCTATGGCAGGCGGGGCTAAAGTTGAGGTGCTCGCCTTTGGCGAGGGCTATTTTGAAACGGGTAAAAATCTCATTCACTTTAGGCACTCTGAAGGAGATTGCGCAATGAAACTCCTCAGGGGGCACCTCAAAGCCAGGTCCTCAGGGCCTGGATTCTTTATTGGTGAAGACGCCTATTTTGTGGCCCGTGCGTTCATTGATGAATTGAGCGGCAAGAACCATATTATTTTTGTAGGTCAGCTCTAAGGCGAATGTATTGTCCATCCTGATGGTCACATAAATTTTTTGGCCCTTGGATCTATCAATCAACCCTTTTATTAATCTGTGTGCCACATCACTATTTCTAGACACCGGCTCCACCGAGGTATATCCCCTCTCAATATATCCTGATAGATCCAACCCCGTGACGGCCTCAATTTTTCTCCGGTACGCTTCTTTCGGATGTTTCAAGGTGACGGTGCCAACCACCAGACCCTCTTGATCAAGTGCATAGCCAATAAGGAATGCATTTTCCAAATTCTCTTTGATAAAGGCTGAGCCCACCTCACCCCCTTTTTCTATCAGAAGTTGGATTTGACCAAGGATCTGAGAGGATATCTCGTCCGGTTTCTTGAAATGATACGTAACCGTTTTCTGGAGAGAAGATTCCATCCGTTACCCCAGAAGAGAATGAGACGTTTGTTCGCTTACAGGGGAACAACCCCCCATGTTATTCAAATGTGGAGGCACCACGAGACAATAAAAACGGCTTCCTGAAGGATATTTCTACCAGTGGCTTTGTGGATTGACAACCCTGATATTTTCTCCTACCATCCAGGCAGTCATCCGGGGAACTGGGAAGTTGTTAAAATCACTGGACATCTCGTCTTTGGGGATGACAATCCTCAAGGCCACAAGCCAGAGAAGAATGACCATGCGCATTGGAATACTCAGTGTCAAAAACCATCGATATCACCCTAACAGGAGGCTCATGGAGGCTGCAAGGGCCCTGAACCACGAGGCGATTCTTGTTCATCCAGGGAGGCTATTTATGGGGGTGGACGATCAGGGATTGAGTATAGATCACCTGAGAAGACACTTTCAAGCAGATGTGATCCTGACCCGGCTGGGAGCGAGCATCAAGGAGTATGGCCTTACAATGATACGTCATTTGGAACTCCTTGGTATCCCGGTCATCAATAATTATCGGTCCATTCTTCTGGCCAGAAACAAGTTTCTTAGTCTCCAAACCCTTTTCAAGAACGGTGTCTCGATTCCCGAGTCAGCCTACGCGAGCAACTGGTCAAATTTCGAAAAGGCGGTAGCCAAACTCGGGGGGTGTCCCCTGGTCATAAAAACACCCGGCACTCGGCAGGGAAGAGGGGTATTCCTTATAAAGGCCATAGAAAAACATCGCCCCCTCCTAAATAGCCTTCTAGGTGGAGGAAAAGGGCTCTTGATCCAGAGATTCATTCCTCCGGAAATGAGAAGAGATTTTCGGATTATGGTTGTAGGCAAAAGAGTCGTAGAGGCCATGTCTCTGATACCCAGGAAGGGGGATTTCAGGGCGAATATTCATCTCAAGGGCCGTGCAGAGAAAGTCCTCCTAAACAAGGCCATGTCCAGTCTGGCCGTAAGATCGGCCAAGGCCCTTGGACTTGCTATTTCCGGAGTGGATATGATAGAGGAGGATGATGGGATGTTAAGAGTCGTGGATGTGAATTACGCCCCCGGTTTCAAGGGCCTGGAAAGGTGCACAGGGAAAGATGTGGCCATTGAAATCATCAAATATGTGACTAGGTTAAAAGGATAACAGGGATGCAAATCGCCTTCTTGATGGATAGACTGGATTCCATCGATCCCCAGACTGAGACCACCAGTCACCTGATGTATGAGTGTAACCAGAGGGGACATACCGTATTCTTTCTGGAGCCCCATGACGTCTATATTCGAAAGAACGAAGTGGCGGCTCGAATGCGCAACATCACCGTGCCCCCCAATCTATCCATGAAAAAATACTGGCGATCTCTGCTCAATTGTCTCAAAAAGGATGAACTTATATTCGAAAATATCACGGATCTTGACGCCCTATTCTTGAGAAAAAATCCCCCCCTCATTTATCAAACCATGGAATTTTTGGCGCCGGTTAATGAACGGGTCTTTATGATAAACAGTACGAGCGGGCAGGTCCTGGCCAACAGCAAGCTTTATACCCTCAATTTTCCTGAAATCATCCCTGAGACCCATATCTCCAGGGACCCCACGCGCCTGAAAAAGATTATTGATGACTTTGGCGGTTCCATGGTTGTCAAACCCCTTCAGAGATACGGAGGTGAAGGGGTGATTAAGGTGAGTGTTCGGGACAGGGAAAATCTGAACTCCCTGATCAATTACTACGTACGGGCCTTCCGGAACTATCCGGATCGGGAACCCATCATGGTCCAGGAGTATCTGGATGGAGTTCAGGAAGCGGGAGATGTGAGAATACTCCTCCTGAATGGGGAGATCCTGGGCGCCATGAGGCGGAAGCCTAAGGACGGGGATTTTCGCACCAATATTCATGCGGGCGCCAAGGCCCACAAACACGTACCCACGCCAACAGAAAAGAGGATCTGTGAAACCATAAAAGACCGACTGGTGGAAGATGGTCTCTACTTTGTGGGTATTGATATCATTGCAGACAGGTTGGTTGAAATCAATTGTTTGAGCCCCGGGGGTATCCCCCGCATCAATCGTTTACAAAATGCGAGACTTGAGGCAAAAGTGATTGATTTCATTGAGCAGAAAGTGGCTGAAATGTACAGTAAAACATAGTGGAGAAGGAGGTCAATGCTATGCCGCGGACCCTGAGAAAAAACCGTTTCACATGTCTATCCATTTTCTTTCTTGTGCTAGCCATTTCTGGTTGTGTGTTCTTACTTGGCTCAAATGTCATGGCGGCCAGCATCATGAAAATCGGCATGAAAGAGGAACCCAAGACCCTCAACATCTGGCTAGCGAGTGATAGATGGTCCCTAAGAGTCCTCTCCCTCATCTATCAACCCCTCTACTACCGGGATCCCGAGACCCTAGAGCGGGTCCCTTGGTTGGCTGAAGAAATGCCTGTGTACGATCCAGGCACGCTCTCGTACACCGTCAAACTCAGGCCAGCCAAGTGGTCTGATGGGTCTGAACTGACCTCGGAAGACGTGGCCTTCACAGGGAACTTGATCAAGGCGTTTAAAGTGCCCAGGAGATACGCCTATTGGAAGTTTATCGAGAAGATCGAGACACCGGACAGGAAGACGGTCAAGTTCTATCTGAAGCAGCCAATGGCCGTTTTTTTGGAAAGGACGTTGGCCACACCCATCGTACAAAAGAAAGAGTGGGTCGAGGTGGCGGAGGAGGCCAGAGGTAAAGAAAAACCCCTCGCCTCATTGCTCAAGCACAAGGTGGAAAAGCCGGTGGGAAGTGGACCCTTTGCCATTAAGGAACGGAGAGAAGGAGCCTATCTGTTTGTGGAGAAAAACAGATATTTTTTTGGGACCGGCAAGAAGATAGCAGGACGTACGCTGGGCCCTTTTATTAATGGGATTATTTTTAAGTATTACGGCACTTCCGACGCGGCGGTCCTGGGACTCAAAAAGGGAAGTATTGACATGTATTGGTGGGGCATTGAGGCAGGGTACCTGGAAGACCTCAAGAAGGAGAAAGATATCCAGTTGTTCTTCAATGAACGGAGCGCACTCTACTACATGGGATTTAATGTGAGGAAAGAGCCCTTTAATGACCCGAACTTGCGGCAGGCCGTTGCCACCCTGGTGGACAAGGACTTCATTATTACGAGGATTCTTCAAGGACACGGGATCAGGATGATCTCTATTATCCCTCCCGGGAACCGGTTCTATCATTGCCCAGACCTGCCCACCTATGGTGATGGGCTCACCAGGGAAGAAAGGGTCAGAAAGGCCTACCATATTCTCCAAAACGCAGGATATGGTTGGAAGAGGCCGCCCGTGGACAGTTCAGGGAAAGTCGTTGAGGGAGAAGAGATCCGACTTCCCAATGGGCAACCCATGGGAAAATTTATGATCCTCACGCCGCCGGCCGACTATGATCCTGCCCGCGCCATGTCTGGCAATTTTATAGCGGAGTGGCTCAAGGATGTGGGCATTCCTGTCAGCTCCAAACCGATGGCTTTCAAATCCCTTGTGGAGCAGGTGTCGGTCCGCCATGACTTTGATGCGTTTATTTTGGGCTATGGGAGGCTTTCCCTTGATCCGGACTATCTCAGGAGATTTTTCCATTCGAGCCAAGACAAGAAGCGGGGAGGAAACAAAGGGGGATACAAGAATCCCGAATTTGATCGCATAGCAGACGCATCGGCAAGGATGATGGATCCAGAGAAGCGACGGGAATTGATATGGGATATGCAGAAAATCGTCATGCAGGATGTGCCATACGTGCCCCTTTACAACCCGAATCTGATTGAAGCGGTCCGCAAGGATAAATTCACGGGCTGGGTGCAAATGCTGGAAGGAATCGGCAATTTCTGGTCTTTTTGTCAGGTGAGGGCAAAGTGACAAGTGAGATCATATGTCTCAAGAAAAGCTGAACGTGATTGGGAGATGTGGCCAAGGGGAGTGTGTCGGGGGATCTCTTGCAGAACGGTCTGTCCATACCGTTAGGAAGACACATTAGAAATGGATTTATGGAGATACATAGGCAGGAGGCTGGTTCAGATCGTCATCATCTTCTTTGTGATTCTGACGGTTCTGTTCGTGGTGTTCCGTCTGGCTCCGGGGGATCCCATAACGAGAATGGTGGATCCAGATATGACCCCCGAGGATGCAGCCCTTTTGATCTCCCAGTTGGGCCTTGATCAGCCCCTACACATGCAATATCTGTATTACTTGAAAAACTTCTTCGCCGGTCAGTTCGGCGACTCATTTCATTATGGGCAGCCCGTGCTGAACATCATCAAGCACCGGCTGCCCAACACCATTCTCCTCTTTACCACATCCATTATTCTTTCCGCTCTGGTGGGAGTCTTCCTGGGCAAGATTGCCTCTTGGCACAAAGGGAAAAAGATAGATACGGGCATGACCATTGGGGCACTGGTGACGCACACCCTGTTCCTACCATGGCTCGCGCTGCTCCTCATCTGGATATTCGCTTACAAACTGGACTGGTTTCCCATAACGGGCATGGTCTCCGAGGACATTTGGCTGGATCCCACGTCCGGATTCTGGCAAAAGGCCTTGGACGTGTGCTATCATCTGGTCCTCCCCTTGGGCACCCTTTTTCTCTTCCATTTCGGCAGCTACTTGCTCATCATGCGCAGCAGCATGTTGGAGACCCTGAAAGAGGATTACATTCTCACTGCGCGCGCAAAGGGTCTAACAGAAAAGGTGATTCGCAACCGGCACGCGGCACCCAATGCTGCGCTTCCCGTGGTGACCACGATCGGCCTGAGCCTGGCCTTCTCCATCAATGGCGGGGCTCTCACGGAGACCGTTTTCACCTGGCCCGGGATAGGCCGAGAGCTCGTATTCTCCGTGAGTCAAAATGACTATCCCCTGGCACAGGCAACCTTTTTACTCATCACCCTCGTGGTCCTCATATCCAATTTGGTGGTGGATGTGCTTTATGCGTATCTGGATCCGAGGATCAGGTATTAAACGAGACACGACGAAAGGCATGGCTGAGGAAAAACCCCAAAGAAGAAAGATTCACTGGATCGCCCACTTCCAGGAGGGATGGATCATCTACAAGCAGAATATCCTGGGAAAGATCGGTCTTGTTTTGCTTGTTATTTTTGCTTTGATGGCCCTGTCTAGCTTTATACCCCCTTTAATAGACCCCATGTATCATCCCATGACAGGGGTGGATCCGGTGATTTCCTCCTCCACAGGCCCAAGCTTGAAGCACTGGTTAGGCACCGATTTCATGGGCCGAGATATCCTGAGTCAGCTCTTGGCAGGGGCCAGGGTAGCCTTCATGGTGGGCGTTTCTGCTGCCTTTATGAGTATTTTTCTGGGTACGGCCATAGGCATGATCTCAGGTTATATGGGTAAATTCGTGGATACGTTTCTTATGCGACTGGCGGAAGTGATTATGGTCATGCCCACGCTGTTGGTGACGCTCATCCTGGCCGCCCTGTTCGGTCAGCTCAGTATCTGGGCCATCGTGTTGGTCATAGCCCTGTTCCGATGGCCCGGGGTATCAAGGGTCATCAGGGCCCAAACCCTTTCCCTGAAGCAAAGGCCCTTTATCGAGGCGGCTAAGGTGGCGGGCGCCTCGCACCTTAGAATCATTTTCAGGCACATCATGCCCAACGTGCTGCCCCTTTCCTTTCTCTACATGACCTTTCGGGTCACCTCCGCCATCACCATTGAAGCAGCCTTGGCTTTCCTGGGTTTCGGTGATCCCAGCACGGTCAGTTGGGGCATGATGCTCCAATGGGTTTGGAAGACCGGACACATGTTCAAGGCCCCCTACTGGTTGTTGCCACCAGGGATCTGCATCTCTCTCATCACCCTCTCCTTTTACATGTTGGGAAGAGCCATGGATGAAGTTCTTGATCCTAGACTGAGGAGGGAGGGATAGGACGGTGGGCATGGCGTTACTTGAGGTGGATAACCTGAGCATCGGATACAGCACGAAAAAGGGTTTTTTGAAGGCCGTGGAAGGGGTATCTTTTTCACTGGATGAGGGTCGATCTTTGGGTTTCGTGGGCGAGTCCGGATGCGGTAAGACCACCCTGGGGATGGCCCTGATGGGGTTGTTGCCTCCCAACGGAAGCATCACGGGTGGAAAGATCATTTTAGAGGGAGAGGATCTGATCGAGAAGAGCGAAGATGAGATGCGAAAGATCCGATGGAAGAAGATCTCCATGATTTTTCAGGCCGCCATGAATGCCTTGAATCCCGTCAAAAGAGTCCACGACCAGATAGCAGAGGCCATATTGACCCACAATCCAAATCTTGAAAAAGAGGAAGCCCTTCGACGTGTGGAAAAGCTTTTTCAGCTCGTTGGACTTCCAGAAAACCGCATGCGGGATTATCCTCATCAGTACAGTGGTGGGATGAAGCAGAGGGCGATCATTGCCATGGCCCTGTCCTGCAACCCCAGATTAATCATCGCGGATGAGCCGACCACAGCCCTCGATGTCATTGTGCAGCATCAGATCCTGGAGGAGACCAAAAACCTTCAAAAGGAACTGGAGCTGAGCATCATCTTTATTTCCCACGATATCTCCATCGTGGCCGATGTCTGTGATACGATCGGCATCATGTATGCTGGCCAGTTGGTGGAGTACGGTACCAGAGAAGAGGTCTTTGATAATCCCATGCATTATTACACGAAGGCCCTCATTTCCTCCTATCCCACGCTGACAGGTGAAAAGAGAGAACTCTTGCCCATCCCCGGTGAGTCGCCTAACCTTATTGAGCCTCCACTTGGATGCCGGTTCTGCGACCGTTGCCATGCCTCCGGGGATTCGTGCAAGTTTGGGCCTCCGGAGTGGGTGGATATTACACCCACCCATAGAGCGCTTTGTGGCCTCTGCTTGGGGTAATTGAGTGGTCTTGGAGTAATGGAATAATGGAGTGTTGGAGTATGGGGGTCTTAGGAGCCAGGTAGCAATGCTTCCGCTTTTCCTGTCCACCACTCCATTACTCCACTACTCCAATACTCCATGACTGGGCCACATAGATTGTCACCAAGGATTTAGTTCGTTTTAGGAGAGCGCTTTTGTGATGAAAACGGAAAAGAAAGCCGTCCTCGAATTGAAGGATCTTTCGAAGATTTACAAATCAAGGGGGTCCTTTTTTGGTCCAGGTGGCGAGAAGGTGATCGCACTAAACAGGATCTCCTTGAGCATTTACGAAGGGGAAATATTCGGTCTGGTTGGCGAGAGCGGTAGCGGCAAGACGACGGCAGGGCGCCTGATTGTTGGGTTGGAGCATCCCAAGGAGGGAGAGATATACCTGAATGGTACGGAGATTACCGGGTTGAAGGGGAGGGCGCTGAAAGAATATCGGCGAAAGGTACAGATGATTTTTCAGGATCCCTACCAGTCTCTAAATCCTCAACTATCCATCTACGAAAGCGTTACGGAACCATTGACCATCCACAAAATGGGCGACGGTATGGAGCGCCTTGAACGGGTGATGGAGACACTCAAAACCGTAGGTCTCTCCCCGCCTGAAGAATTTCTCTATCGTTATCCCCATCAGCTGAGCGGTGGGCAGAGGCAGAGGGTAGCCATTGCCCGTGCCATGGTTTTGGGGCCGCAATTTGTTGTGGCGGATGAACCCACGTCCATGCTGGATGCCTCTTACTCCGCCAAGATTTTTGAAATATTGCTCGATGTACGGGATAGATTCAAGGTGACCATTCTCTTTATTACCCACAGTCTTGCTGCAGCCCGTTATCTCTGCGATCGGATCGGCGTCATCTACAAAGGCAATCTCATGGAACTGGGGCCAGCCGATGCGGTCATACAAAATCCAAAACATCCCTACAGTCAGGCCTTAATTGATGCCATACCCAAGTTTGGAGACTGTGGAGACATTAGAGAATACAAGACTTTCCTGCATACTCAGAGGAAAGTATCAGAAGGGGTGGGTTGCCCCTTTTTCAACCGGTGCAGTAGAGCAGATCAAACCAAGTGCCGCATCGAGGTGCCGCCGCTGAAGGCCTTAGAAGATTCCCATTATGCGGCCTGCTTTTTCGCAGAACCTGGTGATGAAAAGGGGCCGGAATCCGACGCATGTTTGTTAGGGATTTAGCGGATGTGAGGGATCTATTTGATTCCGTGTCAGGCACCATCACGGGTGTTGGGATAACGGCCTACTCCAGGATCATGCCTGCCTACTTTCACCAGCCTTATTATATCATTGCCTTGAGAAAGACCTTAGACTTGCCGCTGCTGCGAAAGCGGGCGGAAATCTTCTGTTTGGAGGAGGAACTGGGGCATTTTGTGGAGGCAAAGGGTTTCAACTCCGAAAGCCTTTTGTCCCATCCATCAGTAAGGGCATTTCTCAAAAAGATGACAGGACCCCGGTACCTTCTTTTATATCAAAGTTATCCAGATTTGGAAGAACTGGCTGAGCGACAAGGATGGGTGCTCCTTGCCAATCCCTCTTCCTTACGGATGCGGGTGGCTGACAGGGCCTTTTTCCGCAAGATGGCCAACAAACTTGAACTCAACCGAGTCCCTGGCGCCATTTATCCTCTAGACGATTTCTTGGTTTTTGATTATGCGTATTGGGCTCAAAAGATAGGCCCTGAACTTGTGGTACAGTTTCCTGAGATACGGCAAGGGGGTGGGCGAGGGACCTTTTTTGTCAAATCTGATTTGGATTACCAGAGAGTTCGGAAGATCCTCAAAGTGGGCACGTGGAGAGGGATAAAAATCGAGACCGTTGCCATCTATAAATTTTTGGACGGGACACCAGCCAGTGTGGCCCTTTGTCTCACCAGACACGGCATCCTTTTCTCAGGCCTCCAGAGACAACTCATCGATCTACCCTATTGTGAGGATATCTCAGAAAGCGGTATCTTCTGCGGACATTCCTGGGGTGAAACCGCCTGGTCATCTCATGTACAGGCTGAGGCCGTGCGTCAAGCGAGCTTGATAGGTGAGTATTTGGCCGGAATAGGCTACAAAGGGATACTTGGAATAGACTTTCTAATCAGCCGTGACAAAAAGCAGGTCTATCCCCTGGAATGCAATCCTCGATTTACCGGGGCCTTTCCCATGCTATCCCAGCTTCAGCTCTGGCATAACATCATCCCTATGGATGTTTTCCATATGCTTGAGCTTCTCGATTTGCCCTATGAGATGGATCCCGCCTCCCTGAACGAAAGGTATGGAGAGGCCATAAGGGGGAGCCATATCATTTTGTTTAGCGGCTCCAATGCGCTTTTGACAGGAGACGGACTGCGGGAGGCAGGCCTCTATGAATGTGATCCAGAATCGGGGAGGATTTACTTTGTTGCTGGTGCCTCGGATTACAGAGAAATGCGCAATGAAAGGCAGTTTATCATTATCGATGGCCCGCCTGATATGGGTGAGAATGGTTTAGCGCTGCGGGACCCGATTCAGAGGTTATGTCGCATCCTTTTTCCTAACCCCATTCTGACTGAAGGGGAGACCCTATCACCCGGGGTCCTTTCTGCGGTTGATTGGGTCTATGACCAGATGTTTGGAGAGAGCAGGCGTTGAACTTAGCTCCGCTTTGCTCCGCAATTGGAATGATGGAACAAGGGCTCTGGCCTCCGGCTCGGAGAGTAAAATGGAAAAAAGGATTGCAGGTAACATTCGTTATGACAGGGAAGTCAATAAAGTTAATATAAATAACTTCCTTATTAAGACCAACATTCCAATATCCCAGCGTTCCATTATTCCACGTGCGAGGCGAAAACTTAGGCCTCAAAAAACCCCGTTTATTCTCAATAAATCGTAGAATTTCCAAGACGTTTAATGGGGGTTTCGTGTTTCGGATTTGGAATTTGTAACGCATTGAAAATGAGGTGCCAAAAAGGCGGAACCCTTTTCAATTTTTGCCCCGACGTGTTGGGCTGGACTAAATATCATCTAGAATCGGTCTGCAGGGAGGATGATTATGAGACTTCCTTTTGTCATATCCGTACCCCATGGTTCGTTCCAGATACCCGAAGATATCAGAGATTCTATGGCTCTCACGCAGAGAGAAATACTAGAATCCACCGATTTAGGTGCCAGAGAGGTTTTCACTCAGCTTCCGGTCACGGTTGCTCTGTGGTCCCGATGGAGTCGTCTCGTGGTGGATCTCAATAGGGATTTCAGGCAACGTGATCCTAAGGGGGTTGTTCCGGAGATAGATTACTATGGAAGAGATATCTACAGGGAAGAGAGCCGACCCGAAGAGACGGAGGTGGAAAGGCGGCTCAAAGCGTACTACTGGCCTTATCACAACAGACTGAAAGAGGCGATTGAGAATCCGGAGATTAAAGTCCTCTTTGACTGCCACTCTTTGGTCCCTATCGGTCCATCTGGAGCTCCGGATCCTCTGCGATGGAGAAAGGATATAGTTCTTGGGAATAATGGGAATCCCAGAGGGGAGCCGGATCCCTCGCTCGGAGATATCACCTGCCCTGCAGAGGCTATTCAAATGGTGAAGGAGGTGTTTATCAATGCAGGATTTTCTGTATCCGTAAACCAACCTTATTCCGGGGGCTTTATTACCACCCATTATGGTCTTGAGCTCGTCAAAAAGGGAAGGATGTCCGTGCAGATTGAGATCAACCAGGATCTTTACGTGGACAAAGAGAGTCTCCAACTAGATAGAAACAGGTTGGGTGAGATTTCAAACAGGCTTCAGCAGATATTTCGAGAAATAGCGAGAGAGATATAAGAATTTCTTATCTTTTCTTGAGATAGTAATTCTGAAGCTGGGTCAATTGGAGAATATACTCGTTTTGAAAGTGAAAATCTGGATAGAGGCTGATTTCTCTCGCAAGAGGGGTGACCTCGGGGAATACATCAATGCCGTAACTGTTCTTTCCCATCTTATCTGCTTCATGGACGATCAAGAGTGAGTAATAGCTGATCAGAAGCCTCACATTCAGTGGCCTTCTATAGAGATAGGCCCTCCCACCTATGGTATTTAGGAAGAAACCAGCGTATTGATACAAGACTTCTAAAGAAGGCCTGGTTTTTTGCGGGTCTGGGCACTGGTCTCCCAACATAAGCCATTTGTAAAATATGTCCAGATTCAGTTCCAGGGAATCCGCCTCGTTTCTCATAATTTCTCTAATCAGTCTGATGTCTTCACGTTCTAAAAGCCTGTAGAAGTGATAGATATTTCGGGTCATGATCAAGGTGTCCATGTTTTCTCCTGCCGGGACAGGGGGTTCTGAGGAGAGCTTCATCATCACACCCTTGAAACGTTCGTAGGAATCCATGCCTGCTTCCAAATTTCGGACATATCTCTCCTTATTCAGATAGGTGAAAAAGTCCTGAACACCCTTCTCAATTTTGTCGCAGTAATCTTCCTTTTCAGTCGGCCTACCCTCCTTAGCCGCTTCGGGCAGCATGGGTTCTTCTCTCCGCGGTGTTTTGGCTGCCACCTGGGGTGCCTCCTCCTGAGTAGGCGCTGGCTTGCCGACGGATGTTTTCTTTTCTTTTTCCTTTGTCTCCTCTGCCTCTGCCTCTTTTGTCTTGGTCTCTTCTACTTTGCTCTCTTGTACTTTTCTCTCTTCACGTTTTTTCCCCTGGAAAAGAAAATATGCCACCAGAGCCGCGGCCACCAGGACCAGCAGGATAATAAGCGGCGACCAAAACCGTCTTCTAACACGCTTTTTCATAACCTATCTCATCCTTTTTCAACCATAGGGATGGGCAGTCGAAGGATCACAATAGTTCCGTTCTCCAACTGACTGCTGATCTTGATTTCACCCTGGTGATTCATGATGATCTGGTGCACCATGGTCAAACCTAGGCCCGCTCCCCTTGTCTTGGAGGTGACGAATGGGTCATAGATTGCCTCTAACTGCTCTGCAGGTATACCACACCCTGTGTCCCTCACGGTGATCAGAACATTATTGTTTTGTCGATTAACACCCAACGTCAGTGTGCCGCCACCGGACATGGATTCCAAGGCATTTTCCACAATGTTGGAAAGGGCAGACACCAACTGGGCAGTGTCCATATTTATAAGAGGCGTCTCTCCATCAATATCCTTTACAATCTGTACCTTCTGTCTTTTGGCCAGGGGCTTAAATATCTTAATAACCTCGTCCACAACCGGAGGGATCTTGTCCATAGTTAGGGAAGCGGACTGGACATTCATAAATTCGCGTACCTGTTTTACCAGCTTCTCTAAGCGGGTCGCTTCCTGTAAGATGGCATCCACGTACTTTTGAAGACTGTGGCCT
>JASFEQ010000012.1:0-26634 GCA_050124735.1 Desulfobacteraceae bacterium
TCCAGGAATTTTTAGCCACAGACCCGCCGTCGCCAAGGCTATGGCGTGGCAGGCCCACACAGACTAGCGCAGACAGGAATATTAATCACGAAAACACGAAAAAAAGAAACCACGAAAAATTTTTTCAGACAGGATCTACAGGATCGCAGGGATGGCATGGACATTCTCGCCAAAAAAGGCTATCCTGCGAACTCTTGATAAATCCGGCACCGAATCAACCCAACAGCATAACCCTGTGACCTTCTAGAGTGAGACATGAGAAAACGGGCCAGAGGGTGGAGAGAACAGAGCCTCCTGGGGATCTCCATATCCCTTTGGAGGCTTTTCTATTTGGGGAGGTGATCGCGTACATGGGGGAGCGCGTCAAGCGGAAGCTGAGCGCCATTCTCAGCGCGGATGTTGTGGGCTTCAGCCGCCTTATGGGAGAGGACGAGCTGGCCACTGTCCGTACTCTGGAAGCTTACCGGGAGATGATAGCAGAGGTCATCAGAAACTACGGTGGTCGTGTCGTTGATTCTCCTGGAGACAACATACTGGCTGAATTTGCCAGTGTGGTGGATGCTGTGGAGTGCGCGGTCGAAATCCAGAAGGAACTCAAAGCCAAGAACGCTGAGCTCCCTGAAAATCGTAGGATGGCGTTCCGGATAGGGATGAATCTTGGCGATGTGATTGAGGAAGGTGAGAGAATTTATGGAGATGGCGTTAACGTTGCCGCCCGGATAGAGGGTCTTACCCAGAGCGGAGGCATCTGCATTTCGAGAAATGTCTATGATCAGGTCAAGAGTAAGTTGAGGCTGGAGTATGAATACCTGGGTGAGCACACGGTTAAGAACATCGCAGAGCCAGTGGGCGTGTATCGGATCCTGGCAGAACCTGATGTTTCAGGGCCAAAGATGAGTAAGGAATTGGAATTGCCTGACAAGCCGTCCATAGCGGTTTTACCTTTCGTAAACATGAGCGGAGATCCGGAGCAGGAATACTTCAGTGACGGCATATCCGAGGAGATCATTACCGGTCTCTCAAAGATTCCACAGATGTTTGTCATCGCCCGCAACTCTTCGTTCACTTACAAGGGCAAGCCTGTAAAGGCCCAGGTGGTCAGTGAGGAGCTGGGCGTGCGGTACATCCTGGAGGGCAGTGTGCGTAAGTCTGGAAACCGTATCCGAATCACGGCCCAGCTCATTGATGCTAAAACGGGACATCACCTGTGGGCGGAGCGCTACGACCGTGATATGGGTGACATTTTTGCCTTGCAGGACGAAATTACCATGAAGATCTTAACGGCCTTGCAAGTGGAGCTGACCGAGGGACAGCAAGCCAATGTGTACGGAAAAGGAACAGACAACTTCGAATCCTACATGAAATATTTGCAGGCACGAAAGTTTTACACCATTTCCGGCGTCAGTAAGGAAGCTGTCGCGCTGTCTCGGCAGGCAGCAAAGGAAGCCATTGCATTGGACGAGGCGTACTATGCCCCATACGTTCTACTCGCTTGGACGTACTGGTTGGATGCGAGATTCGGATTGGCTGAATCTCCAGAGGATTCATTTAAACAGGCTTATGCAATTGCCCAAAAGGTGGAGGCTTTGGATGACTCTATTCCCGATGTTCATGCTTTGTTGGCCGGGATCCATCTATACCAAGGGCAGCATGACCTGGCCATCGCCAGAGGAGAAAGGGCCGTTGCCTTAGGCCCTAGTGACGCCCAGGTTCATGCAGTCATGGCCCATATCCTGCGTTTTGCGGGAAGATTCGAGGAATCAATCGCCATGACCAAGAAGGCCATGCGACTCCAACCTAATTATCCACCATGGTATCTTGTTGAACTGGCCATGTGCAACTACTACGTGGGCAGGCATGAGGAGGCCATTGAATTGGCCGAAGGGTACCTCAAACTCTCCCGAGGCCGTGGAGAGGATGCATTTATATGGCCATGCTACCTTATGCTAGCCATCAATTATATCAGGCTGGGGCGAGAACAGGAGGCCCGTGAAGCAGCAGCTGAGCTGCTTCGGTTATTTCCCATCTTCTCCCTCGAGTGGGACCGCCTATATAGCTATTACAAGAACCCCTCACACTTGGAACACCAACATGAGGACCTACGCAAGGTGGGGTTGACGTGATCAGAAGAGATTTCCAAGAGGGACGTCTATTGAAATATTGGTAACTCTTTAAAATCGTCTAGGTAACACCAATTTTTTGTCCCGGAGGAACTGCGTCAACGTATTTTTCGCCGTTGTTCTTCCTGTAACCTCCTATACCCTACCAGTTGTTCTGCTGTCAGAGTCTTGCTGAGCTTCTCCTCAACAGATATTTGATGTTGCCGCAGCTCACCTCTTAGTGCGCGAATACCCGAACGATCTTGGCTCCCAGATTTGTCCAGGATTTTGTGCTGTTCATTGAAGCTCTCTAGAATGATGGGACGAATCTTTGCTTCTTGCTCATCCGTCAGTTTTAAGCGCGTTTTCATAAGGGATATCATTTGTTCGGGCGTTCTCCGGGTGAGCCTGTCCTGCAAACGTTGTCTGGGGGTCCAACGTTTTAATCGCTTACGGAGCTCGTCAAATTTTTTCTTCTGATCGTCTGTTAAGCTCTCTTTAATCGCTAAAAAGCTCTCATCCCTCAATCTTTTTATATCAGGCCGCACACTTCGTTTGATATGGGATAATTTTGTGTGGAATTGATCAACGATAATGCCAATTTCTTTCTTTTGCACTTCCGTGAGATCGAGCTCCTCAGAAAGTCTTTTCGTCAATAAATGGGATCTCGCCGAGTGCCCATATCTTGTTAATCGTTCGGTCCTGTTCTTATAATAGATCCCTGTTCCCAATGTTCCTGCGAACGCTCCAAGGATGAACACAAGGATTAAGCCTGCCCACAACTTTAATCTGATCATATTATATATACCCCATCAGAAACGCGTTTATTGGAATAACGAAATGTCCGCAGGATCATCAAAAAATATCTTTGCCATCTCGTATTCTGAAATGAAATCCATGTGGATGAAGATGGCGGCCAGGATCAATATGAGAGCACAGGCAACGGGGGCAAACCGCCACAAAAATCGTTCGAAAAACTCAAGATAGCTGGTCGCAGGGTAAAGGGGACCCAGGCTTCTGATATGGCCCATGACCCTGGTTTGCCAAAGTTCGCCAACTACAGCTTTCTCTTTTTCACGATAAGCCGCGGCGAGAACTTTTCTCATCTTCAAATGATCTTCCTTTTTTATAGATTTCATACTCACGCCCCGCTATCCTTTCATCAATCCTTCCAGAAGCTTTTTTAGTTTTCTGCGGGAACGAAAGGATCGGACCTTTACGTTTGCGACACTCAAACCCAGAAGGTCAGCGGCTTCCTTTCCCGACAGACCCTCTAAATAGACCAGTTCCAAAACGGTTCTGTCTTCAGCGGACAATTTTCCCAAAGCCCAATCCAGCAACTCCCTGGCCTCCTTTTGAGAGCCTGTTTCCTCCAGTAACTGGTCTGATTCTTCTGATATCACCTCTTCTAGCCATCTCTGGTGTTTCTCGGTCAGGGAACTCATGGGGACTTCCCGAGATCTATATACCTTCCGCCAGAAGTCATAGCAGGTTCTCACGGTAATGGAAGACACCCACTGCTTGAACTCGCCCTTTCCTTTGTAGGTTGGCAGAGATTGGTAAACCCGCACAAAAACATCCTGAGCTGTCTCTTCCACGTCATCATAAGGCACGTGTTTTTTTATGATCTTTAAAACGAGATCCTTGTGCCTGATGAGTAGCGACTCAAATGCATTTACGGAACCGTCAAGAACCTGGCTAACGATTTCAGCATCCGTGGGCTTGAGGAATTCTTTTCCCATTTCTCATGGTCACTTTACTGGCCTTGTTTACCACTTTATACCAGAAAGAGCCATTCACAGGAAATGCGGATGTCTCCAAGGCCACCGGCTCCGGCAGGGATTATCATGGTCTGATCCGGTTCGTAGATTTATTGACTTGGGTTTTCAAGCCAGGTTTCGAGACGTTCTTTCATCTTTTCGGCTCTCTGCCCTCTACGCTCCTTAATTAATTCCTTCTGCTCAGGAGTCAACACCGCCCTCAGTTCCGTCATTATTTTCGCTCTCAGAACAAACATTTCCTCTCTCGTGGCGGATGCCTCTCGGAAGGCCTTTCGAGCCTCTCCTTCATTGAATGATTCAGCGCGCAAGACGGCCCTGAGGTTTCTTCTCACCTCCATCATACGGTTTCTGAGACCTTCTTTCTCAGGCTGGTACTTGTTAATGATGTTCATCATTTCCCCTTGTTGGGCCTCTGAGAGATTGAGTTCAAGAAAGCCTTTCAGACCCCCTGCTCCAATTTTCATGCCCCGTTTGGGTCCGAAAGGTCTGGCCTCTGCTGCAAATGCAAGTGCGAACGCCATTGAAACCGCTGCCACAACTGCCCATGCTTTGGTTGATTTCATGTCTTCCTCTCCTTTTAAGTTTTTGGCTTTAACCTCTAGAGTCGCCCTCCGCGCCGAAAAGGTTACAAAAAACTTTTTCGCCTACTTTTTAACCCTGACCATCAACGAAATTCCGTTTTTTTGTAACCATTTTTACTATACATACGACTATTTAGAAAATATCATAGAGATGACAATTTAAAATCAAAGGGAGCAACCACATACGGTAATTCCCGGCCGTGCACAGTCGAAAGTTACTCAGTCGTCGTTTTACCTTCGTTTTCCTGGCCGGTATCGGTGAAATGAAGCATTTGCGAAGGAAAGTCAACAGCACGAAAATCAAGGGTCTCAGGGACTTGCTGCTCCTTGTGCTGGTTATAGGCATGGTTGCAGCGTGCAACCCCTTTAAACCCCAGAAGCGGACGTCGCCGGCAGGTGAATTGCCAGAAACATTCTCCCTCTATGCGCCTGGACCTGAGCGTCTGGACCGTTGGTGGGATTCTTTCGAAGATCCTGAGTTAAATACCCTGATCGAAGAGGCCCTATCCGGTAGCTTCACCCTGAAGGAGGCGTGGGCTCGGCTGAATCAAGCAAAGGCCCAGACGGTGCAGGCCGGAGCTGCACTTTATCCGGATCTCAACCTGAATGCGGAGGCCTTTCGTGCCCGCCAGAGCTCGGATGGGGCTTCCAGCCTGCGAAACACAACCCTGTCCCGTGGAAACACAGATTCCTCTTCCAGCACCGCAGAAGATTATTTCATTGGGTTGGTCAGCAGCTATGAATTGGATCTGTGGGGGAGGATTCGTTCCGAAAGGGAGGCCGTGCGCCTAACAGAGGCAGCGAGCCGCGAAGATTTGAACACCGCAGCCATGTCACTGGCTGCTGAAGTCACGAGACGCTGGGCAAACATCATCTCCCAAAGGATGCAGAAACGTCTCCTTGAAAAGCAACTTGAAACGAATAGTATCTACTTGGAGCTGGTGGAGCTTCGTTTCCGAAAAGCGATGGTATCTGCCCTTGATGTTTACCAGCAAAAGCAGGTGGTGGAGCGGATCAAGGCGGAGATCCCCTTGGTGGAGGCACAGGAGCAGCTGCTTCTCCATGAATTGGCCTTGTTGTTGGGAAAGCCTCCTCGGACGGGGCTCAAAATCAGCCGAGATTCATTACCCGTTCCTGACCAGGTCCCTTCGACAGGCCTTCCCGCAGATCTTTTGGCCGCAAGACCTGATGTTCGCGCCGCCGGTTCTAGACTTCGTGCAGCGGACTGGCAGGTGTCAGCCGCACGCGCCAATCGCCTGCCTGCCGTTCGCCTGACCGGACGGGCGACCTACAGTTCCGGTGATTTGGACATCCTGTTCGATAACTGGCTGCTCAGTCTCGCGGGAAATCTTACCGCCCCCATATTTGATGGAAAAAGACGGGCTGCGGAGGTGGAGCGAACGAAGGCGGTTGTAGATGAGAGGTTGTGGGCCTACAAGCGAACCGTCCTGACGGCCATAAAAGACGTTGAGGATGCACTGATCATAGAGGAAAAACAGCGTCAGCACATCGCGGCCGTCAAGCTACAAATTGATGCGGCAAGAAAGGCCCTGAATGAGGCTGGAGAGCGCTATCTGAAAGGGTTAAACGATTACCTCCCGGTTTTGACCCAGATCGTATCGGTACAAGACCTTGAGCGCGATCTCATCAGGCGCCAGGCCGAGCTGCTCATCGCTCGTGTGAGTCTCTTTCGCTCCCTAGGCGGTACGTGGATGAATGAACTTCAACCCAACGAGGGACTCGTCTATACTTCACCAAAATAAAGGAGATTTCAATTATGAGGGATCGAAAGGATAGGGAAGGGGGCGAAACCGGGAAAACAGGATTGGTGGTAGAGGCCAAGACTCGAAGCTGGTGGCGAAGACCCTTAACGATCCTCCTTTGCTTAGTCATATTGGGCGCAGGGATGGCAGGCGCATCCTATTTCAATAAGACCGCCCCCAAGGCCCGCAAGAGAATACCTAACAAGATGGATCCATTGGTGAAGGTCGAGATGGTTCAACGAACCAACGAACGTGCCACCGTGCGAGCCATGGGAACGGTTGTGCCTGCGCTGGAGATGGTCCTCAAGTCAAGGGTTTCCGGGGAGATCATTTCTGCCCACCCTGAATTTAGCGAGGGCGGGTTTCTCAAGAAGGGCACCAAGGTCCTACAGATTGATCCCCAGGACTATGAGCTGGCCGTTGAGCAGAAACGGAGTCAGGTGGTCAATGCGCGATATGCCCTGAAGCTGGAAATGGGGCATCAGGAGGTGGCTCAGCGGGAATGGGAGTTGTTAAAGGGAGACAAACCAGCCAAGGACCTGGATCTTGAACTGGCCCTCCGCAAACCACATCTGGAAAAGGCCAGGGCAGAGCTGGCTGCCGCCGAGGCAGACCTGAAACAGGCGAAACTGCATCTGGCCCGCACAACCATTCGCGCTCCTTTTAACGCCATCGTAAGAAACAAGCATGTGGAATTGGGTTCTCAGGTCTCCACACAGGACGTGCTCGCGGAACTGGTGGGCACAGATGAATACTGGGTCCAGGTCTCCCTACCTGTGGACCGTTTGAAATGGATCGCGATCCCCACAAAGATGGGTGAGTCGGGCTCCGCAGTTCGCATTATTTATGGGACCGGCTCGGTGTCCACCTTTGTACGAAAGGGCAGGGTGATTAAGCTGCTCGGGGACCTGGACGCAGAAGGACGGATGGCACGCGTCCTTGTTTCGGTCAAAGATCCTCTGGATCGGCAAGGGAACGAGACAAAACGCCCGCCCTTATTGATCGGTGATTATGTGCGGGTTGAGATAGAGGGTCATGAAATCAAGGATGTGTTCAAGATCCCTCGCACGGCGCTGAGGGATAACTCAAAGATATGGGTGGAAAGAGGGAAGGGTCGGTTACACATTCGGCAGGTGGAGGTGGTGTGGAGGGATCCTCAATATATTTTTCTAAGAGACAGTCTCAAAGAGGGTGAACGCCTGATCGTCTCGGATCTGGCCACACCGGTTGAAGGGATGGCCGTGATCGTTGAGCAGCCGGGTGGGCGCGGGCCAGGCAAGGAGGATTTTGGAAACAGGAAGATGATAAAGGATGGAAAAAGACCTGACAGCGAAAGATAAGAAGGGGCCGATCGCCTGGATGGCAGGCCACTCCGTCGCCGCCAATCTGCTGATGGTTGTCCTCCTTGTGGGGGGGACTATCTGGGGGATGCATATCAAGCAAGAGGTGTTTCCGGAATTTGACCTGGACCATGTCAATGTGGTCGTTCCCTATCCGGGAGCCAGCCCTGAAGAGGTGGAGCAGGGTATCATTCTGGTCATTGAGGAGGCGGTTCAGGCGCTGGATGGGGTCAGGGAGATAAGCTCTCGGGCCAGGGAAGGGGTGGGGACCTTGGATGTGGAAGTGCTCACCGGAGGGGACCTGGAAAAACTGGCCCAGGATATTCAGAGCGAGGTGGACAGGATCACCTCATTTCCGGAGGAGGCCGAAGAACCACAGGTTACGGTGGCGACCCGTCGGCGTCAGGTGATCTCTATAGCCCTCTATGGGGATCAGAGCGAGCGGGTTTTACGGGATAAAGCAGAAGAGGTTCGAGATCTTCTCCTGCAGGATCCAAGAATTACCCAGGTGGATCTATCTGGGGCGCGCGACCTGGAGATCAGCATCGAGGTGCCTCAGAAAAATCTGCGAACCTATAATCTGACCGTGGAGGAAGTGGCCAGGCGGGTTCGGGAGGCCTCTGTAGAGTTGCCCGGCGGGGGGATGAAGACCCCCGGCGGTGAGGTCCTGGTCCGCATGAAGGAACGCCGTGATTATGGGAAGGAATTTGCCCGGATTCCCATTATTACATCCAACGTGGGAACGGAGGTGCGGGTCGAGGATATCGGCACCATCATCGACGGCTTTGAGGATACGGATCATATCGCAACCTACAATGGAAAACCCGCCGTGATGATTGATGTATACCGTGTCGGTGCCCAGACGCCCATAAGGGTTGCGGATGCGGTACGAGAGCACGTGAAAGAATTGCGCCATACACTGCCCCCCGGCATCGAAGTAACGACCCTTAGAGATTTTTCCGAGCTGTATCGCCAGCGCTTGGACCTTCTGTTGAGAAACGGCTATCTAGGCTTGGCCCTGGTCCTCATCCTCCTGGGTCTTTTTCTGGAGCCCAGGTTGGCCTTCTGGGTCACCATGGGCATTCCCATCTCCTTCCTGGGGTCATTATGGTTCTTGCCCGCACTGGGTGTCAGCATCAATATGATGTCCATGTTCGCGTTCATTGTTGCCCTGGGCATTGTGGTGGATGATGCGATCGTGGTGGGGGAAAATGTTTTCAAATACCGTAAGGATGGATTTCCCTTCCTCAAATCGGCGATCATGGGGGCCCGTGAAGTCTCACAACCTGTCACCTTCAGCATCCTGACGAATATCGTGACCTTCATGCCTCTGCTCTTTGTTCCGGGAATCCCCGGGAAAATCTTTCGTGCCATTCCCATCGTCGTGATCATCACCATCTCTATTTCTCTGATAGAGAGCTTATTTGTCCTCCCTGCGCATCTCGGCCACCAGCGAGATCGAACAGGTCGGGGTCTCATGGGTTGGCTTCAACGACTTCAGCAGCATTTCAGCGACGGATTTTCTCGAATGATCAAGCGGGTCTATGGTCCCTTTCTGGTTCTGGTCCTGAGAAATCGCTACGTCACCGTGTCGCTGGGCATATCGATTTTGATCCTGACTTTCGCCTATGTAAAAAGCGGTCGGATGGGTATAACCTTATTCGAGAGAATCGAATCGGACTTTGGCCTTGCAACGGCCGTTCTTCCTTATGGCTCATCGGTCAAGAGGACCGGGGAGGTTCAGAATATCCTCCTCAAGGCCGCCGCAGAGATAGCTGAAGAGAATGGGGGCAGTAAGCTGGTGGAAGGCATGTTCGCCGAAATTGGCGGGTCGGGAAGATATTTGAGTGGTACTCCGGGAGGACATGCCTCCCAAGTCCGGGTCTATTTGACACCGCCTGATCAAAGGCCCGTTCGCACTGAAGACTTTATTAAACTCTGGCGTAAGCGTGTGGGCGCCATTCCCGGCGTGGATACCCTTTCATTCAAATCCTACGCAGGAGGACCAGGGGGCAGAGCGGCCCTCACCATCGAGTTGAGCCACCGGGACCTGAAGGTTCTTGAGATGGCCAGCAAGGATCTTGCTTCTTCTCTTTCCTTCTTTCCCAGTGTGAAAGATATTGATGACGGATTTCAACCGGGCAAACAGCAGGTGGATTTTAAGGTCCTTTCCGAGGGAAGAAGTCTGGGTTTGAGGGCCCAGGAGGTGGCGAAACAGGTACGCCATGCCTTCTACGGTGCGGAGGTCCTACGACAGCAGCGTGGACGAAACGAGGTCAAGGTGATGGTTCGGCTACCCGAGAAGGAGCGTATCTCAGAATACGGTCTGGAAGAGCTGATGCTACGGACGCCTGGGGGGCGAGAGGTTGCCCTCCGGGAGGTGGTAGAGATGAAACGGGGCCGGGCCTACACGGTCATCAACCGTCGGGACGGCAGACGGGTTGTGACCGTTACAGCGGATGTTGATCCCATCGGGGAAGTAAGCCAGGTAGTTGGTTCGCTGAGGAGCGACGTACTGGCACAACTCGTGGCGCGTTACCCAGGACTCCAATACGAATTTGTGGGCAGGCAGGCTGATATGGCAGAGAGTATGAAAAGCCTGGGGATCGGTCTGATCCTGGCCATGATGGGCGTCTATGCCCTGCTGGCCATCCCCTTTAGAAGTTACATCCAACCGGCCATCATCATGTCGAGTATCCCCTTCGGAATCGTTGGTGCCGTGGTGGGTCATATGATCATGGGGTACAACCTGAGTGTCATGAGCCTGTTCGGCATTGTTGCCCTGACAGGGGTGGTGGTGAACGACTCCCTGGTCCTGATCGATTTTACGAATCGAGAGCGAAGGAAGGGGCGCACACCGATCGAGTCCTTGCGTGCAGCAGGGATTCGTCGGTTCCGGCCCATTGTTTTGACCTCTCTGACCACCTTTGGGGCCTTGGTGCCTATGATTTTCGAAACATCACGTCAGGCCAGATTCTTGATTCCCATGGCCGTCTCTCTGGGCTTTGGGGTCCTCTTTTCGACAGTCGTTACCCTGCTTCTCGTTCCATCCCTCTATCGAATTGTGGAAGATCTGCGGGAATTGGCAGGAGCAAGGGAATGGGTCCCTTATGAAGGTCACCCAGAAGGCTGAGGCGTCTGTCAAGACAATGCCCTAAGGGGCCAGACCATATGACAACCTCCTTTCACATTCTCCTAAGAACACCGCAGCAATGCTCATTTCTGATCTTCGATGCCGCAGAGCTGGTACGCATAGGATTTGGTCGCTTCAATGTCACAAAATCGAGGGATCATGATTTTTTGGGCCTGCGGGGACCCTGCCCCGTGGATGGATTCCGTCAAATAGGAGACTGCGCCCGTACCCAACGTGATGTTCTCCATGAGTCGTAACAGCCGCATGCGTTTTTCGCCGCTCACCCCTGATTTCCCCACCAGATACTTCCTCACATAGGGCCCCACTTCCGGATTTTCCTGGTCTTCCAGCGAAGGCATGGTCACCAGAATGCCCCCGGCAATGTCCTGAGCTAGTCTGGATATTTCAAAAGGAAAACGGGTGATGTTGAGTTTACACACGTTGGCGAGAAGGGGGTCGACCGCGTAGGAGCCACTGGGTGTCTGATAACCTCTCGCAGCGCTGGCCAATGCGCCTGCATGTAAGGTCTCATTCAGGTGAACCATCTCTGCCAGCTTGTCTTTGTAATGGGCGGCATTTTCGATTCCCATGGCTTCAGCAATGCCGGCCGTAGCACCGATCAGTACGTCGCCAACCCCCACCTTGCAACCCCCATAGCTGGCGCGATGGTGTGCTGCAAAGAGTTCCACGAGTCGACCCGCCATGGGATATTCCCCCTTCATAAATATCCTCTCCTCTGGAACAAAGACGTCGTCAAATACGATCATGGCCTCACAACCCCCATAAAACAGATTGCCCACATCCGCTCGAAGCGCTTCAAGCTTCCTCGTGTCAGAGGGCTGACGGCCATATACAAAAGTGACACCCTTTGTCTCTGCCGGCACGGCAAAGGAGACGGCATAATCCTTATCTTCCTCTTTGAGGGCCCGGGTGGGAACGACGACCAATTCGTGCGAGTTAACGGCACCTGTAATATGAAGTTTCGCCCCTCGCACCACGATACCTCCTTTTTTTTCATCCACAATATGCAGATACTGATCTTTATCTTTTTGTTTTGACGGAGGAAGGCTTCGGTCTCCTTTAGAGTCTGTCATGCAAGCGGCAGTCACAAGATCATTGGTCTGAACATATCTCATAAAGTCAACAAAACGCTGATGGTAAGAGGTGCCTAATTCTTGATCCGTTTCGTATGTTATAGCGTATACAGAATTGATGCAGTCCAGGCCAGCACAACGCTGAAAGCAAGAAGCTGTTTTTCTGCCCATATCCCTCAGCATCAAAATCTTTTTTATTAGATCGTCGATACTGTGCTGTATATGGGTGAAACGGTTTACGGTTCCAGCAACGATAGGGGACTCTGCAGTATATAACGATTTCATCTCTTCCTGTTCGGCCTGATAATAGGTCTCAGCCATGGCCATGGCTGGCGGCCTGGATATTGGATGATCCGGCACACTTGCGATCTGTTCTCCCTGAACAAAGACCCGATGGCCAAGCTCACTTAGGCTTGAGATAAATTGGTCTCTTGTCATGAGTGTCATGATTTCCTCCTCCTATTTTGTATCCGCGCATTAAAGTAGGCCTGATTTGTCTATAACAATTATGCCCGCAGGTTTCAAGCTTCATACCTGCAGGACATTCTATTTTGTCTGCCAGGTGGTTTAAACTTAAGCCCTTTATATTGCAAAAGATTTTTGTGTTGACTCAGGAGATTCTTTGTCCCTATACTCTTTCTCGAAAAGGTTGTTGATTGAACATCTTTGTCGAGTGACTGAAGATGAAACAAACTGGTGCAGTGCGTAGAGTCCTGTTTTTTGTGATTTTGGCCGTCATCGCCATGGGGGCGGTAGCGATTTATCTCTTCTCAGACAGTGATGACGAGAGCGCCACCTTCCGCCTGGCGCGTATTGAACGCGGTCCCATCATCAGTACGGTCTCATCCACGGGCACGCTCAATGCGGTGATTACGGTGCAAGTGGGTTCCCAGGTTTCAGGCCAGATCATGGAGCTTTTGGCAGACTTCAATTCAGAGGTTCGCGAAGACCAGGTTATCGCCCGGATCGACCCTGAGAACTTCCAGGCGCGCGTGCGGCAGGCAGAGGCCGAGCTTGCCGTGTCCAAATCCAATGTGTCTACGCAGCGTGCAGCCGTGGAACGGGCCAGGGCAGAGCTCCAGAACTCACGTGCAGCACTTGACGCGGTCAAGGCCCAAACGGAAAAGGCCCGTGTGGCCGTGGAAGATGCGAAGCGGGACTTGACCCGTAAGGAAACCCTTCACAAGAGCACCATCATTGCAGAGAGTGAGAAAGACAAGGCGGTCGCCGTTTATGATCAGGCAGTGGCCCAATTAAACTCGGCACACGCAGAGGTGCAGGCCCAGGAATCCATGGTCAGATCACGGGGGGCCGCCCTCAAGATGGCGAAGGCCCAGGTGGAACATGCCCTGGCGCAAGTGAAACAACGAGAGGCGGCACTGCATCAGAGCAGGGTGGATCTGGAACACACGGTCATCCGTTCACCAGTGGACGGCGTGGTGATCGAGCGGAGTGTGGATGTGGGTCAGACCGTAGCGGCGAGTCTTCAGGCTCCCACGCTCTTTACCATTGCGCAGGACCTGCGAAAGATGCAGGTGGACACCAATGTGGACGAGGCAGATATAGGACGCATCCGGATGGGACAGCGGGTCACATTTACCGTGGACTCCTTCCCTGGACAGGAATTCAAAGGCTTTGTAAAACAGATTCGAAAGGCGCCGGAGACCGTGCAGAACGTGGTCACCTACACCGTCGTGGTCTCCGCAGACAACCCTGATCTACGTTTGCTTCCAGGGATGACCGCCAACGTGCAGATCGTGGTGAATGAACGACTAAATACCCTCAAGGTGGCCAATGCGGCACTCCGTTTTAGTCCCTCTGGTGCTGGAGCGGGTAAATCGAAAGGTGCGGCCGCTGCGGGCAGGCCAATGGGTGGCGGACCGCAGCAGACAGAGAAACGGATCAGACAAATCACCGAGGCGCTCCAACTGGATGAAGCTCAGCAGGAACAGCTCAAGGCCATGTTTGACAGGGCTCGCAAACAGATCATAGCCATGCGTCAACAAGGCGCAACACCTGAAGAGATCCGAGCCGAAATCCAGCGCATTCGCGCGCGCAACCGAGGTCCCCTTTTGCAAATGCTCACCCCGGAACAGCGGGTAAAGTACCGCCAATTCGTGGAGGGCAGGGCGGCCAACCAGGTGACGCGGGGACGCGTCTGGGTAATGGGCGAGAATGGGACACCCACTCCTGTGGACATCATGCTTGGCATTAGTGATGGCAGCTTCACGGAAGTGGTCCAGGGAGAGCTTGAGGCGGATCAACAAGTGATCATTGGAGTATCCCGTCCCGAGAAAAAGAGCAAGGGAACGGGTCGTCGGCGGTTTGGGTTCTAAGGTGTCCCAGTTTCTCATCAAGACAGAAGACCTGGTCAAGGACTATACAGTGGGTTCCCAGGCGGTGCATGCACTGCGCGGCGTGTCCGTGGAGGTGAAACATGGGGAATTCGTGGCCGTCATGGGACCCTCAGGATCAGGCAAGTCCACGCTGCTGCACCTTCTCGGCTGTCTGGATACGCCCACATCTGGTCGGTACTTTCTAGACGGAGAGGATGTCTCCTCCCTTACACGTGATCAACTTGCGGGCACGAGAAACCGCAAGATTGGTTTTGTCTTTCAGACCTTCAACCTGCTGGCACGGGCCACGGCCATTGAGAACGTGGGGCTTGCGCTTATATACGGCCATACCCCGCGCAGCAAGCGCCGGAAGAGGACAGAAGGAGTTCTGGGTGCTGTGGGCCTCTCAGACCGGACACACCACCAACCCTCACAGCTTTCGGGCGGACAGCAACAGCGTGTGGCCATTGCCCGGGCCATCGTGAATAATCCAGCCCTCATACTCGCCGACGAGCCCACAGGGGCTCTGGATACCCGCACAGGCCTAGAAATCATGGCCCTCTTCCAGAGACTCAACCGCCACGGCATGACCGTCGTTCTTGTGACTCACGAACCGGAAATCGTCCGATTCGCCAGCCGCATCCTTCGGTTCCGCGACGGATGCGTTATCAGTGACGAGATAGTGGAAAGCCCGAGCGATGCAGAGAAGATACTCGCCGAGATGCCTGTGGAACAGGAGGATTCCTGTTGGACTACTTAGATTCCCTCCACTCTGCGCTCAGAGCCCTCCGCGTTAATGTGCTTCGCAGCGTGTTGACGACCCTTGGCATCATTATCGGCGTTGCTGCGGTGATCATTATGGTGTCGGTGGGGGCTGGCGCTGAAGCCCGTGTGGATCAACTGATAAGCAGCCTGGGGTCTAACCTGTTCATGATACTCCCCGGGACTGGCACTGCGGGTGGAGCCCGTCTCGGGGCAGGCACGACTCCCACTATCACATTGGATGATGCCGAGGCCATTCAGCGTGAAATAGACCACGTGGTCGTTGTGGCCCCGTCTGTTCGTGGCCCGGGACAGGTGGTCTTTGGCAATCTCAACTGGTCCACCCTAGTCTATGGGGTCACGCCGGAATACCTCAAGGCACGCGAATGGGAAATCCTCACTGGACGGGGATTTACCACTCAAGAGGTGAAAGGCGCAGCCAAGGTGGCACTTCTGGGCGAAACCGTCATTCAGAATCTTTTTCCGGAGCAGAATCCCCTGGGGCAGGTCATCCGCATTAACCGGGTGCTCTTTGAGGTGATTGGGGTGCTCAAAGGCAAGGGGCAGACACTCATGGGCAGGGACCAGGATGACACCATTTTCATTCCCATCTCCACAGCAAAGATGAGGGTCCTGGGAGGGCGATATCTCGGGGGTAAGACTGTGGGCGCCATTTTCGTGAAGGTTCGGGAAGCAGATCTTGTCTCTCAGGTGGAGACGGAGGTGAAAAAGCTCTTGCGTCAGCGGCACCGCTTGCGGCCTGGACAGGAAGATGACTTCTTTACCCGAAACCTGTCTGAATTCCTGGAAGCCCGTGCCGAGTCTTCCCGAGCCTTGAAATGGCTGCTTTTCGCAGTGGCGTGCGTGTCACTTGTTGTGGGTGGCATCGGCATTATGAATATCATGCTGGTTTCAGTCACTGAGCGGACCCGAGAGATCGGACTCCGAATGGCCATTGGTGCCAAAAGCGGAGACATCCTCATTCAATTCCTCATTGAGGCTGTGGCCCTCTCGCTCATCGGCGGCTTCATCGGGATCGCCTTGGGCCTGGGAGGGGCGGTGACTTTCAGCAGATTCGGCGAATGGCCCATGATTGTGGGAATCAATTCAGTGATCCTGGCATTCGTCTTTGCGGCGGTGGTGGGTGCCTCCTCCGGCTTTTATCCGGCTCTCAAGGCGGCACGCCTGGATCCTATCGAAGCGCTGCGCTACGAATAAACAGGAGATTATTGAGACTGTGGATAAACCAAGAGCAACCAAGACCCAAATGATCTTGCTGGCTGTCGCTCCCTTTGCCGCCCTGGTCTTTTTCAAGTTCTGGGCGGCTCCAGGGCGTGACCCGGGCACGCTTCTGGTGGTTGCCTGCGCCATGCTCGCCTACTGCCTGCTGGGCATTGGGCTCGCCTACCGCTGGGACAAACCCAGTTATTTCGATTGGGCTGTGGGCGTTTACTTTCTTCTTGCATCCATGTCTCTGGCGCTTTGGCCTGGGGCCGCAGGCAGGATTTTCGCAAGATATAGTGTAACAGGGATTTTCCTGTGTCTGTTTGTGGCCGCCTTGTTCCCACCATTGGTGGGAATGGACCCTTTCACCTATCACTACGCCAAGAAGTACACCCCCAAATACGTTTGGGAAAACCCCATCTTCTTCACCATCAACCGGATCATGACTTTTGTGTGGGCCGGGATATTTGCCGTCTGCGTTGCGCTCAGCCTCTATCCATCTGTGTTCACCCGAGCGGTTATCCCAGTCGCTTTTATCGTTGGGTTCGGGCTCCCTTTCAATTTGCGCTTTCCCAATTATTACCTGAGACGGCTTGGGCTACCATCACTGGCCGAGCAAAGGCGCATGGCCCTGCAGAAAAAGGGTTCCGAACAAGTCATTCCCCCTGCAAAGCTCCCTAAAAGCGCGTGGGAGGCCATCTCCGCCATGCCAGGCGTGTTTAATGGGGAAGCGGCAGGTGATCTGTCGGCAGTGATCAAGTTCCAAGTGTCTGGATCTGAGGAGTTCACCGCCTACCTCCACATCCAGGAAGGAAATTGCTCTTTGGAGAAAGAGCCACCACGTGAGCCCGATCTTATCATTGAGACCCCCGCGGAGGTATGGTTGGCCATTTCCCGGAAAGAACTGGATGGGCAGCAGGCCTTTGCGCAGCAGGCTTTCAAGACCAAAGGGAATCTGGGCATGCTCATATCCATGTCTCGCCTTTTCAGCGGAGCACCCACCAAGAATGCAAGGCCCATCAGGTCAGGGCAGACAGAAGCGGCTGCAGATTCAGCCGCTAGAGCTCAAAAATCAGGAAAGGAGGAAAGAATGAAAATACTTGCCTTGAATTCAAGCCCCAGGGGAGAGGGCGAGAGCAAAACCGAGCTGATGCTTGAACACCTTGTCAGGGGCATGCAAGAGGCAGGCGCCCAGGTGGAGGTTGTTCATCTACACAAGAAAACGGTCAAGAACTGTATTGGGTGTTATACCTGTTGGACAAAGACCCCGGGTGTATGCGTCCACAATGACGACATGCGCAACGAGTTGTTCCCCAGGTGGCTGGAGTCCGATCTTGTCATCTACGCCACGCCCCTCTACAACTACACCGTAAACGCCACCATGAAGGCCTTCATGGAGCGAACCCTTCCGTTTCTGCAGCCGTTTATCGCGCAAAAAGAGGGCAGGGCAACTCATCCCCTGCGGCACCAACCTCCCAGAGCGGTGCTTCTTTCTGTTGCAGGCTTCCCAGAGGACGACATATTCAACCTGCTTTCCTCTTGGGTTAATTTTGTATATGGACGCCATGGTTTACTCGTGGCCGAGATCTATCGACCCGCCGCTGAAATGATGGCTGGAATCGGGTTTGAAGAGAAGCGGGATGATATACTCGAAGCAACCGTGCAGGCTGGACGGGAACTGGTGGAATCCATGAGAATTTCTCCGGAAACTTTGGCCCGGATCAAGCAACCGGTCACTGATTTTCAAGCCTTTGCCCAGATTGCCAACTTGATGTGGAAGACCTGCATTGAAAAAGGGATCACACCCAAAGAGATGAGGAAAAAGGGCATGATACCGCGCCCCGACTCCATCGAAGCCTTTATGAAAATCACCGAGTTGGGGTTTAACCCGGAGGGGGCGGGGAACACCAGGGCGGTCATTTCTTTCAGGTTTTCGGGTGAGTTGGAGGGCGCTTGCCATTTTAGGATTGAGGAGGGGACCATTACGTCCAAAAGCGGAAGCGCGGAAAAACCCGATTTAACAATAGATGCGCCATTCCAGGTCTGGATGGACATCCTGACGGGCGAAGCGGACGGCCAAAAAATGTTTATGGAGCAAAAGTACCGGGCCGAGGGTGACTTATCCCTGCTGATGCGGATGAAGGAACTTTTCGGTAAAGGGGGCTAAGTGGGCTCAAGCCGTGCCATGGAGTTGTTCTTCCAGCCAGGATTTCACTTCCTCGTTGATGGCGTAAACCCCCTTATTGTGCGCTACCGATTCAAGAAAGCTCTTTCTCAGTTTCTCAGGCATATCAATGATGGCCAGCTCAACCGCCTCTTCTGAGTTGCGCCGCATGAGGTAGATCTTGGCAGGTTCATCCCAGGTGTTCACCACAAAATAGTGGGACACGTCATTCTTTGACTTCACCATCTTTCCGTGGGTCCAGTTGTTCCCCCACTCCAGATAGAGGGTCACGGCTTCTTCAGGCGTCATGTCCCAGTCAATGGCATTGACGAGTTCGTGATCCTTTCGTATCCCTTCAAGTTGCATCATCTCCACCTTTCCCTCCCTTCAGCGGACACTCGAAAAAGAATTCTTTTTCAAATCCTTCCCAAAGGTTCCCAGAATGAGCGCCGAGAGGTGTTTTGCCTAACAAATTAAGCATAAATGAGATCAGGTCAATCCCTTTCCTGTTGATGGCCACATTTGTGGATCAGTGGAAAAAAAGGCGCCGATGAAAAAATCAGGATTGAATCTGGAATTCATACGCTACGGAAGTGGCGTGTTGCGGGTCAGAATTGAAGGTCTTTTCAGTGAAGGTAACACGGTTTTGCCGGTCAATAAGTATTATGGTGGAAGAACGGGTCCCATAAGTGGGGCTTGTAATGAAGATGGGGGAGAGGATTCGTTCCCAGTCAATGCCGACCCCTGTATCCGGAAGTTGGTCATCACCCGCCACGGTGGGGTCCAGGAGCATCTGAAATAACGCATCTTGAGATGGGTTTTTTTGCTCTGAAAGAAGATGTGTGATGGCCTCCTTGCTCCGGGTGAGCTTTGGCCAGGGGGTATCCAGCAGACGGTTGCTTAGGCCATATACACCTGGCGACAGTTTGCGGACCCCATCACCACGGTTTGAAAACCAGTAAAGCTGATCATTCTCTCCAATAATGAGGTTGAACCCGTTGTAGCGATCTTTTTCTTGGGCCAGCCTTTCAAGAAAATGCTCCGCGTTTTCTTGACCCAGTAAAAAGCCACTCACCAGCTTTCCCCGTGAAGGCGCGTTGGTCTTAATGGAAGCTGGATCCCTGTAGTTGGTGATCGCCGCAATTCTCCCGTTTTTTGTAATCCCGAGCCACGTTCCCCCGGCCCGTAAATCCTTGCCAGCAAGAAGATGAGGCGCCTCATCCCAGAAGGCGGCTGGAGCTGTTGGCCGATCGTAGTATTCATCCCGGTTGGCCGCCAAGACAAGTGCGTAATCAGGGTGTTTTTGAACAGCTAAAAGTAGTAAGCACATGTTGTATCTCAACTATATGTGTGTACGAATAATAGATAGAGCAAAAGGCCTAAAAGATTGGGACACGCTTTGGTTTTTAAGCAGAATTGACTTTATATACTTTGCAAAGGAGACCACGAAGCGGCCATCCTCCGCTGATTCGATTGCAAACGTCAGGGTCATCATTCGTTAACACATTAATATTTGACTTCCAGATTCCATGAAGAGATGGTTCCGCTCCATCTTCCTCCGGGAACCACCAGCCGTGCTGTGCATGGACCACTCTGGGATCGATCCCTTCAAACACCTGGCATTTTTGCTTGACTCTTCCTCGGGGAGACTCGATCCATACCCAATCTCCGTCTTCAATGCCCAATTCCTTTGCCGTATCCGGATGCATCTGCATAATGGGATGAGGGTGCATTTTTCTCATGGATTTTACTTGGCGATGCTCTGAGTGATAGAAAGGTTGATGTCGGCCGCCAGTCGTCAGAATAAGGGGGTATTCCTTTGCCAGGTCTGGGCGGCTGTAAGGGGATTCTGCTGGCTCCCAATACTGAGGCAGTGGGTCATAGCCGAGGTCTTCAAGGGTTTTCGAATAAAGCTCAATCTTCCCAGTAGAAGTTGCAAAACCCTCCTTCTTATAGCGTTGATGCTCTTTTGGTGCGGAGAGATAACCACCTTTGTTCATAAACTCCCGAAAGGTTAGCCCGATTGGGCCCAGTCGAAAATCATAGAGATCTTCAAGGGTCTCCCAGGGCCAATCATCCCTTTGGCCCAGTCGAAGCCCTAATTCCCGCCAAATATCATAGTCATCCCGTCGATCATATTGTCCCTCGACTGTTTTGGGCATTGCCCTTTCACTTCCAACGATCCCCGAGTAGGTCCAGAGCCAAGGTCTTTCCAGGTATGTGGTTGCGGGTAGCACATAATCGGCTAATTGGGCGCTGGGTGTCATGAAGAAATCCACAACAACATAAAGGTTTAAGCTCTTGAGAGCTTCATAAACGAGCTTCGTGTTCGGTACCGTCAACATAGGATTGCTGGAAAGGGTAATCATGCCTTTAACGGGGTAGGGTTCCCCCGTGAGGATGGCTCGGTATATGGTGGGACCGTGTGCAAAGACTTCATAGGAGGTTCGGTTAAAGGCCTCGTTACCCCATACGTTCTTCACGTGGGCCTGTACCGAATCAAAGGCTGTTCGGGTCATAAGACGGAAATGATCAATCCCGAGTGTCTTGTTGATCTGCTCTGCAGGCAGCCTATCATGAGCTGCAATAGCCTGCTCGTGTATAATCCCGGGATAGGGCGTTGCAAAAACATCACCCCCTTTGACATCCACATTTCCGCAAAGAGCTGAAAGAATGAAGTGAGCCTGCAAAGTCTCGATGCTATTACCAAGATGTTCGATCCCCATGCCATGACTGGTGACCCCGGGTTTGAGTGTGGCGTACCATTCGGCGGCCTGACTTATTCTATCAGCAGAGATCCAAGTGATCTCTGACACTTTGTCAATGGGATATTGCTGGGTCCTTTCCTTAAGTTCGTCAAACCCATAACAACAGTTTTCCACAAAGTCTTTGTCATAGAGTTCTTCCTGAATAATATGGTTAATTAGGCCGAGGGCGAGGGCGCAGTCTGTTCCCGGACGAATTTGAAGCCACAGATCGGCATGTTTTACAGAGTCTACCCCTCGTGGATCAATGACAATGATTTTTGTCCCATACTCTTTGCGTGCATTTTTGGCAGCTTTCCAGAATACATCCCAGTATCGTGGACCTCCCCCGCCCCAGAGCAGCACACACTTCGTATTGGGCCGGACAACAGGAAACAGGCGCCACCCAAAAAGGACGTGGCTCATGACACAAAATGGGCCGTAGCAAATCTGTCCTGCCCCGGTATGATTGGGGGAACCAAGGAGATTAAAAAACCGCTGTCTGATCTCATCATGAGTACGGCCTGTTCCGCTTGTTGTGGCAATGGCTTCGGGACCATACTGATCGATGATCTTTTTCATTCGCTCGGAAATTTCTCCAAAGGCATCCTCCCACGAGATTTCTTGCCATGCGTTTTCTCCGCATTTTCCTGTTCTTTTCAGCGGATAATTAAGCCTTCCGGAATGATAGAAATACTTGATGACATTTCTTCGACGAGGACAGCCTTTGGTGACGGGATAGGAAGATTTTGTACCTGGGAAATCTTCATCGGGCTCCACAGAAACCAGGCGTCCAGCATCCACTGTGGCAGCCAACCGGCATGCATTGTGACATTGCAAACATACTACCTTCTTTAATTCCATTTCTACTGGCCTGCTGTGCTGAGGGCATTTGTAGCCGTCACCAAGGCTGGCGTGCCGCCGAATAAGTAGGCCACCTCAATAGCCTCGTTAATTTCAGCTTCAGACGCACCTGCTGCACGGGCACGATCGGCAATTGCAGAACAACCCTCGGGGTGAGCCATGATAGCATCTACAATCATTGTCATGAGGATTTTATATTTTGCTGGAATGGCCCCGTCCTTCAGTATCTTTTTACTCTGAGCAAGATACACATCCGCGAATTGTGGGTTGCTTTGTTGTAATTTTCCAATCCATTTCGGTACTGCATTTTGAGCCATGGTTTCCTCCTTCAGTGTTCTCATTAATAGGGCAGAGTTACGATTTCCGTTGAGGCTGTCGGAAAACGCCCATCTGCCATTCGACAAGCCGTTCGACAGGCTCACGGTCCTGAGCAAAGTCGAAGGACTCATGGCCCTGAGTAAAGCCGAAGGGCTGCGTTACCCTCATCCCTCGTCACTGCGGCGTACTTCTATGTACGCCTCTCGCAGATACCGCCCTTTGGCGGTGATTCCTCGGGATTTCGGAAGCCTTGCATTTGGACATTTTCCATCAGCCTCTCACAAGCCGGGTTTTCGACAGTCTCGTTGGTAATCTATCAAAATCATCGATTGAAGACTACCCAGATAAATCTATCGTTTTTCGCGGGTCAGGATTTTCAAGGTTTCTTGCCATAGTTCTCGCTCGCCGATCTGACGGACCCGTTGCAGATTACAACTGATATACTTGGAAATTTTGGGCTTTCAGAAGTGTGTAAAAATTACAGTAGCCCAAATGGGAAGGTTTTTGAGGATACTTATCACAAGTGGAAATGTTACTATTAATCGGCATGCTACAACTTCATTTGATAGAAACTTATTATCCCTCCGCCTCTTTTTCGAGTTCATCCAGTTTTTCGGGCTCCGAAACAGCAATGTCCACAAGGCACGTGGGGATGGCGCTCTGCTCGCACATAACTCTGATGTCCTTCTCCTTATCGCTGAATTCCAGGATTTCGCGAATGGCCTCGATGTGTTCAAGCATCTGATCCGGCGGAATTTCTTCCAGTGGAGGTCCCGCAGCCTCTTCCTTCTTCTTCGCAGCCGCCTCTTCTTCCAGCCTTTGTTTTTCCTTAAGCTCCGCTTCCATCGCCTGTTTGACACCATCGACCGCGGCCTGGTCAACTTCCGCCATCTCGATTATCAATTTGTCCGAGACGTTATTCGCGAAGAGGTGCCTCACCTTTTCTTCGTTAGACTTGCCTTCTACCGCCTCGAGCAGCGTTTCTACTCTTGCCCTCTCTGCGCGTTCTTTTTCCACCTCAGTGTTCACCTGTCTCAACGTCTCCTCGGTAATCCCCAACGCCTCAATGATCACTTCTGAAGCCAGTTCTTCCTCAATGAGTAATCGGATACCTTCATCGCCAGATAGGCCTTTTGCCTTGGTAACGAGCAGATCGAGTTTTGTCTTCTCGACAATCCGAAGCACATCCGCTTTGCGTTCGGATTTTTGGAGTTTTGGCCACGCCTCTCCTAGTTCACGGACGAGCTTAGCCGATGCCAAAATAGGGTCAGCCAGGTCCTCCAGTGTAAGTGCTGCGATAGCGTCGTTGAAATCCTTCATAAGGGGCCTTCCGACTTTGCACCTTTCATTCATTGCCCATCTCAATTGAAGCATATTGCCCCCATGACGTGAAACATTGTAACCCGTATTGTCAAGTTCACCCGCAATCCGTTGAATCGTTCGTTCCCGGTTATCCTCTGAGAGGTCCTGGGAAGAAAGCTCAAGGAAATTCTCCTCGATTAACAACCAGAGAGGCCTTTTTTCCGTCGCGTCGCTTGTCGTCATTTCCTAATCTCCTTTTTGATGATTCTTAGCGAAAAAAATCACCGATCGAATCCCTCCGAAATAGTTTTTTTGATTCCCTATGGAATATAAGTAAAATCCATAATGAATCTACAGACTTTTGCTGATATTATCGGCAAATAAATATTATTTGATAAGACTTTGCTTTTCCGGGAAGGACTTTAGAGAAGTTCCCCTTGTGAGTCAAGGACAAAATAACCACAACATATGTGGCAGCAGGCTGGATTGCAGTTCTGAGGGCAATATTCTGAAAAATGTGATGATAATTCGCTCAGGAGGGTAAGAATCGGGGGCAGGCGACTTTCTACTTCTTACCATAAGGTTTATTGCTAAAGACTCATTTTCCTTATGACTGGGATCCCAAACAGTAAATAATCATACGACATAGACTATCCAAATTAATCTTCACTTCTTGGCGGATCAGGATTTTCAAGGTTTCTTGCCACAACCTCCACTTCCCGAAAAGTGCATATTAGAAACGGTATACTTGAAAATCTGAGCTCCCCCAATAGTGTAGAAAAATAGTAAGTTTTAGTTTGGGGCGATTTGCTAGAACCACAAGATATGGACATTGCGAAAGGAAAGGCAGGGTCAGTGCTAACCCTGCCTTTCCCCCAGACTTTCTTCAAACACATCTACCGATTGGTAACGTGCTATTCGATCTTTTCAGACAAAGTCAAAGTCTCTCGTTTAAGAGGAGACGGGACGTAGACCAGGTTGATTTCTATCTTTCCCAAAGCCTTTTCTTTAAGAGCCATCCTTGGGATTGTGACATCTAAAGACCCTTCGGTAATTTCTTCAGGCTTAATAACCTTCCAAAACAAAGAAGCTTTCGCTATTTTCTCTCCAAATCTAAAAGGGATTGGCTTCCCATCTTCGTCCAAGTATTCGAGGGTGAGTGCTTGGATATCCAGGATATCTTTCGATTTATTGGTTATTTTGATGTGACCCCAGAGGCTGGGGGTTTCGACGATCTCTTTAGAAGTTATGTCTACGATCGTGACGACTTGAAGGTCGCTAAGCTCAACAAGAAAATTCTGGCCCTTGAGCTCAGCCTTCGGAGGAACCAAGTTCTTTGTGATTTGTTCCTGTTTGGGATTAAACCATTTCACACGACCTTTGACCACTACGACTCACCTCTTCTCATTTCAGACAAGCTCTGAGTAGCTCATGAGAAGCTCCTCTCTTCTCATTTTTACGACATTGTGTCCCGACTCATCCTCCAGTTTCATGCTCCTAATGAGGGCAGTCTTGCATTATTTCTTTTAGCCTTTGGCGATCCATTTATCAATGACCTCCTTATCAAATCGCCAGCGACTACCGATACGAACTGAAGGGATTTTACCTTCTTTGGATAATTTACATATCGTTATTGCATGCAATCTTAAATATTCTGCCAATTCTTTGGTTGTCATAATCTGTGCCAAAATATATTCTCCCGTAATTTTTAATAATAAAGTCATGTTGATAATTATATTAAAGTTTATGAACTATCAGGTTGGGTTGATGATTAATGAGCCAACAGAACTATCTTTGGAATGGCTTCCCAAGGTGCCGTTATTGTCTTCGCATGCAACCCTTTTGGTATATTTTGTTGCGGATGGCCGGAAGAAAAGATTCACGCACATCCGAGAAGCCTTTTAAGTGCCACCTCATACTCACTTTTCTAAGAAATAACCTTTGGAGGCCTTTAGCCATCGCATGGTTTATGAGGTCTTGCTTAAGTTGGGCGGCACTCAAATTCTATTATTGATTTTGTCTATTTCTTGCTAACCTTCCTCCTGAAGCCCGCTAGACCGATTAAATAAAATAGCAATTTTACAATATTATCAGCAATTAACTTTAATTCTCTTTAGTAATAATTCAAAGTTATTTTATTATTTTTAATATTATATATTTTATTTTAACAAAAAAAATAAATCAAGTTTTTATTTAATTTTATTTAATTTTCTTAATTTTTATATAATTTTCTTGCCATAATAGGCCTATTTTACCAAATGCTTTATCATCTCTTCGCGCATAACCCATCAATATCTTAGGGCTTTTTTCTATAGAGAAAAGACTAGATAGCCAAGGGCTTTTGCCAGCACCAAGCCCCCTAAGGTCCGTGCATAATAGTTTCTCCTGCCTTATAGGCGGGATTCAATCCCTTAAAAGGTCCACTCTGTGTAAAGCCGAAGAGAAAGAGACGATAGGGAAATAGAGGTGTTTACTGAGGATCTGTTAGTTTGTTGAGAAGTGAAAGACCTCTTCTTCACCAAACCAATATCTTGTGGCCCTTTAGGACGCTGAAAAAGTCAACAGTAGTTGCCATAAACGACAATCGAGTTCAATTTTAGAATGTTATAGATTTCAACCAGCAACCTTGGCTTTTCCTTCGGTATCAAAACAAACAAGGGCACCCCATCATAATTCACTGAGATGCCCTTTTTCAGCTCAGAACAACTTTTAAACTACAGTGACATTTACTGCAGCAGGTCCTTTTTGGCCCTGCTCGATATCAAAATTAACCTGATCACCTTCTCTGAGAGACTTGAAGCCTTCCCCACTGATGGCTGAATGATGAACAAATACATCAGGACCGTCTTGCTGCTCAATGAAGCCAAAGCCTTTGCGGTCATCAAACCATTTCACGATTCCATTAGCCATAGTAACATCCTCCTTTCAAATAATTTCTCATGTTTCCAGACTTCAGGATGTCACTTTTGACAAATAGATCTTCCCTTCAGAACGAAAAAAGCGCGCCCACAAAGGCGAACCCCCATGAGTTTGTTATATTTTTTTCTTTTTTATCTTGAAAAGTCAAGTTTTAATCAAATGGATTAAATAATAAGCTTGTTTTTCATTTAAGAGGGATAGATTTATCTA
>JASFEQ010000013.1:0-26505 GCA_050124735.1 Desulfobacteraceae bacterium
GAAATACATCTCCTGGAAAGTCATGAACTTGAGCATGTGAGCGGTTGAATCCAGGATGCCCACTTCCCCTTGATCAACAAATCCCTCCTGGATGGCTCTCTTGAGCCCGGCCATAGACTCTCCCCCTTGGGTGCAGGCGATGTTTCCATTTCTGTTCGCTATGATCATGGCGTCCATGATCTCCTGCTCGCTCACTTGAACCACAAAGATTTTTTTTCCTCCGGCGGCCTTGTTGTACTGCTGGGCCACGTCAATGACCCGGGGCATAGAGACCGGATTGCCTATCATCGCTGCCTGGGCGACGCTCTGTTTTACTGTAACGGGGATGAACTCGCGCTTATTGGGGTCTTGCTCCAGGTAGTAGCGGTAAACAGGATCGGCGTGCTCAGATTGCACCCCAATAATCTTGGGAAGTTCGTCTATTATGCCTGCTTTAAAAAACTTGAGAAAACCACTCATGACGGCCGTGATATTTCCCGCATTGCCAATGGGTAATACCACCACCTTGTCCCCCACCTGGTAATCAAAATCCTGCGCTATCTCAAAGGAGAAGGATTCCTGACCCAATATGCGCCAGCCATTTTTTGAATTGAGCAAGGCCACGTGATAATTTTCTGCGAGATTCTCTACGATTTTCATGCAGTCGTCGAAGACGCCTGGGATTTCAAGCACCCTCGCCCCGCTCCCCAATGGCTGGGATAATTGCTGCGGTGTGACCTTTCCGTGGGGCAAAAGGACGGCAGACTTGAGGAAATCTTCCAGATAAGAGGCGTAGAGGGCAGCAGAGGCTGAAGTGTCACCGGTGGATGCACAAATAGCCAGGAGGTTGTCTATGTTTTCTTTTTTGGCGAAGTAATTGATATAGCTCAGCGCACACGCCATGCCCCTGTCTTTGAAAGAGGCACTCGGGTTGAGCCCGTCATCTTTAAAATAGAAATCAAGTCCCACCATCTGTTTGAGTCGCTCATTGGCCATCACCACAGGCGTATGGCCCTCACCAAGATAGACAATCTGGTCTAGAGGGATCACAGGGGCAATAAACTCATAGTAGAGAAAAATACCCTTTAGCGGTTGATGGTTCAACATCCGCCGGTAATCAAAGACCTTACGCCATTGATCGCCTCCCGCGTCTTTGAGGCGCTCAGAATTCTTGTCATGGAGCAGAAGAACACTTCCGCATTCGGGGCAGGTGTATAAGAGCCGGTCGATGCCAAATTCGCTCTGACAACCAAGGCACTGATAAACCATTACCCCGTCAGGTTTGGGTATTATAAAAGGTCTTATCTCCTCTGGAAATTGCTCAATCTTCATTATGAAACCCTGTAACTGGCTGTTAAGAATTTAAAATAAAGCACCATGTATGACAAGTCCGCAACCATCATACCTTCAAATCACTCAAACCGGTCTTTTCTGTCCAAAAGTGATCAAATCCCTCATCATCCAATTCAAAACGTTTACCCAGAATATCTTCCACGAATGGACCTGCCGCATAGACTGCCTTAGGCGCATCGGAGAGCACGGCCTCCAAAATGAGATCGGCGATCAGTTCCGGTCCGGGAAGGGTGAGCCCTGCGAACATGGCCCCCACACCTGCCCCTGAAGCTTGGTAGATGGGCTTATAATCAGGATCCGTCCTGGCCATGAGATCACCGGTCATTTGGTTAGCCACCTCGTTAAATTCGGTGGCTATGACACTTGGACGAATCGTGATCACTCTGATTCCGAAGGGGCGCAGCTCCATACGCAGGGAATCCGTAACGGCCTCCAGAGCATGCTTTGTGGCCGAATAAACACCGCTCATGGGAAACGTGAATTTCCCCACGATGCTGCTCAGATTGACCACCGTTCCTTTTCGGCGTCGACGCATGCCAGGGAGACAGGCCTGGGTGACCCGGATCAGAGAGATGAGGTTAACTTCAAAAATTCGCCTGAGAGACTCCATGGGGACATCCTCAAGGGCTCCACGAATACTGTAGCCCGCATTGTTGATAAGCACGGACACAGGTTCTGACAAACCAGAAATCTCTTTACAAAATCTCTCAGTGTCTCCCGGGTCTGATAGATCCACCTGTTTTGGGCTTATCCCACCAAGCTGATCAGCAAGCTCAGCAAGTCGATCCATTCGTCTTGCTGCAGCGAGGACCTGGAAACCCTTTTCTACCAGTTTTATAGTGGTCTCTCGGCCTATCCCACTGCTTGCCCCTGTGACCAAAGCTGTCTCTTTTTTTTCTCCCATCTTTACCTCCTGAATCCGAAGATATCGGTTTAGTTACAATGCTCCCCCAAAAACATCAAAAATTGTAACACTCTAGCCGTTTGAAACGCCTCTGGGCTAAGCAGCATTCTCTGGAGAGGCCAAAAAATTTGCTCCGTGCCCTTAAAGAAGGCGCACAAAGCCAGATGCCTCTGATGCATTGTTCAATTACCTTTAAACCTGGCCTGATCTCTGTTTGGAGGCCCTGTGTGCGCAGGCGTCAGGGCAAGGGAGCCCCCAGAAGAAACCGTGCACAGAAGGCCTGGTTTTTGCCCCCTCCAGAGAACCCCGCTCAGCCCACCAAGAGTTCCTGCACGGTTGTTTCAAATGGCTAAAATGCTGCCAAAAATCAAATTTATTACTTTATATCCAGGCATTATGCAAACAAAATAAGCCATACTACCCTTTCAGCATTCGGCTCCTGCCTTGACGCATCAATTATCCCTTGAGAAGCATGCGGGAAAATGTTAAAGGATCGTCTAATATTCAGCCCGGAGGGTTGTTTAGCAAGTCTATAGAAAGCCCGAGGATGGATTCCATGGTCATTGAGCAGGTCAAAGAGGTCTTAGAAATCGAGGCCCAGGCAATTCTGGGTCTGCTGGACCGCATTGGCCCCGAATTTGAGAAGGCCGTCCAGATGATTTTGAAGGCCAAGGGAAGGGTGATTCTTACAGGTATGGGGAAGTCCGGATTGGTTGCCAGAAAGATCGCGGCCACGTTGAACAGCACAGGTACGCCCTCCCTTTTTCTGCATCCGGCAGAGGCCATCCACGGGGACCTGGGCATGGTTACAAAGGATGATATCGTCCTGGCCATCTCCAACAGCGGTCAAACGAGAGAGATCAACAATATTCTACCCACACTCAAGCAAATGAGGGCGAAAATCATCTCTTTCACTGGAGGCCTTGACTCGCCCATGGCCAAGGAGAGTGATGTGGTGATTGATGTGGGTGTGGACAGAGAGGCCTGCCCAATGGGTCTGGCACCCACTTCCAGTACCACGGCTGCCCTTGCCATGGGAGATGCCCTGGCTGTGGTGCTGATTAACGCCAGGCGTTTTGATAAAGGGGACTTCAAAAGATTCCATCCTGGGGGAAATCTTGGAGAAAGGCTTTCCATCAGCGTGAAAGAGGTTATGTTCACGGATGATCATGTGCCAAAAGTGGTCTTGGGCTCTAAGGTGGAAGAGGCCATTAAAGAGATTGATTCAAAAGAGATAGGGGCCACCATCGTTGTTGACGCAGATGACAAACTCTCAGGCATTATAACCGATGGAGATCTCAGAAGGGCCCTGACCAAGAAAAAGAACATCCATAAATTGAAGGTGGAAGAGATTATGACCACCTCGCCAAGAACTGTGGAAGAAGATCAAACGGCCGCGGAGGCCCTTGGAATTATGGAACTTTACGGGATCACCCACCTAGTCATTCTGGATAGGCGAAAGAAGGTGAAAGGTGTGGTCCACCTGCACGACCTGCTGGGAAGAGAGGAATTTAAATTAGATGGAGGTCTTACCCTCTCCACGGGGACTGATCGTCGATCTGATAACACCGCTTAAGAAGAGCGGCGATATTGATGGACGAGGTCTGGGGAAACATCTTGACAGGGTGCTACCCAATGTCCAGGCGTTGCTTCTGGCCAGTCCACAAACAGGGGAAGGGAAAAACCTGGATCCTAGCCAGAGGGACGAACTCCTAGAAAAGGCCCTTGTGGTCATTCGGGGCCAGGTTCCCATCTTGATCTGGATAACCCACAGTACGGAAGAAGGGACAAAAGAGACCCTGCAACTCTTGAAAAAGAGACTGGAACGGCGAAAATATACGGGGCAAGTATTCTGGGTTGACACTCCCCTCTATTACCACAGCAACCGCGGGTTGCCTTCCCTTTACAAGGACTTATCCACCACAGTCAAAGAACCGTTTCTGCTACACAACGATCCAGAGCTGATAAGACAAATCGCCAGCACATTCAAGAGAACCAACATCCGCACCAGTATTCTCAAAGAGCTATCCCAAATGGACAGCATCCACGGGCTCATCTTTCTTGGCTCGCTTGACAGGGCCCGCAATTACCAGAAGGCGGTTCGGGCACGAAGTGATTTCAGGATCTACGATGGAGAGGAGTCCCACTTCCTAACCTATCCCAGTCTGAGCGGAGTCGTCTCTGTGGGGGCTAATCTGGCGCCCAGGGCGTGGCAGAAAGTCACAGCCTCCTCACTTAACCTGAGCGGGGAGCGAAAAGACTATCCTGACTACCTCCAGCAGATATGGAATCAAGGAGAATATCTCAGAAGCCTGCTGGAGATCTATCAGAATTCCTCTGCCCACCCTATAAAGCAGGTCTTGTCAGACAAGGGAATCCTCGAAAGCGCCACCTCCACGGTAACGGAAGAGAATACTGAAGAACAGGCTAGGCGTATCGAGGCCTTGATGGAGCGTTATGGGGATTATCCTTAGATTTTAGATTTTGGAATGCGGAATGCGGATTGCGGAATCTGATCACTCATTCTTACGCCAACCATAAAACGACTACCCTGCCACTCCTAAATGAGATAGATTTTCGGGAAATTTACCACAGAGGCACGGAGGACACGGAGAAAGATTTTTTGTTTGTCGGGAGACCTGCCCGCCATCGCGAGCCGCTCAGGCGAGGCGGGCGGGTGCCGACAAACAAAGAGCTTGCCAGCCCCTTCGGGGTAAATAGCGCCAGTCCTGCAAATTAGCTTGTTGGAGGGAAGTGGAGATCCCGTTTACGTGGCTACGGAGGATGGAACGGGTGGTGTTTCAGTGGTGAGTCGTCTTCCCAGATCAATGACCGCAGCAATGATCCTCACAATTTGCCATTTCTGCCAATGCCTTAATCACTTCCCTTTGATCTGCTTGGATCACTTTTGTAATTTTGAGTTTTAAGTAAATGGCATCCAGATGCTCGGGCAGGTTCAAGGGGAACAGGAGCAGGTGTTGGAAGACCTGCGGAATTTCCTCTCGACTTATATGGAGGTGAATCTCCTCTCCCACGGTCTTATCCGCCAACTGGATTTCAAAGGGTGTGAGGCCGGAGATCCCCAGCCCATAGATGAATTCAAACTGAGAGGACTGTGGGGTCAAGTCCGTTGCGTCAGGGGCTGTTCCAGCCTCAACAGATAGTGTTATTTTCTTGAGGACCTCTATCTTTTCCGTTTCCATTGTAGCGTTCATAAAAGGCTGTATGTAATGTATGGCAGAAATGCTAAACCCAGCAAAACCATACTACAACACCCCGTATCACTTTTACAACTGAGTTGTCGGAAAACGTCCATCTGCCATTCGACAAGCCGATCGACAGGCTCACGGTCCTGAGCAAAGTCGAAGGACTCATGGCCCTGAGCAAAGTCGAAGCATCGAAGGGTTGCGTTACCCTCATCCCTCGTCACTGCGGCGTACTTCTATGTACGCCTCTCGCAGATACCGCCCTTTGGCGGTGATTCCTCGGGATTTCGTCCCGCAGCAAAGCCTGCGGGATGGGCATTTTCCATCAGCCTCTAAGAAGCCAGTTTTTCGACGGTTTCACTTGTAAAGTTTCCCTAAAACCCGCTGATTTCAATGATGATACCTGAATTAGAGGGTGGATTCCGTGGTCGATTACCAATTTTGGGCCTGGTGTTTAATCACAAAAGGATTTCTAGCTATTCATTGAATCTTCCTGATTTTAACTTATTTTATAGAAAAGATATAAATAAAGGTAATATAACAGCAATCATTATCTTTACGTGATCATTGCAACCCCTGTTGAATTTCCTGGTCTGCCTGTCACCTGCCCACCACGGCTCTCGTGCAGGGGAGGCAGGCGGGTCTCAGGCAGGGGGTGGGTGAATGGGAAAGTTGCATTTTTTTGTAATGATTTCACGAAAGGTGCGAAAAAACTGCAAAGGTTTTTTTAGAGGATCAAATATTATGATAGCGAATCAGGAGAGGATGATAGGGTCGGATTCTTCCAAGAGTGGGAAAAACAGTGTGAAAAAAATCCTCTTGGTCGGTGTTTTCTGGCGGATTCTGGTCATAGAGGCTATTTTGCTTGTCTGTTCCCTTTTATACAGAGCCCTGACGACCAGTCCAGCGCCGGCTGATCTGTTTTGGTACGCCATGAGGATCATATTCCTGATAGGGATCATCATAGCGTTTATGATGGTCACCCTCAGGAGCTTTCTCACCAGGAAAATTATCTCGCCCCTCGAAGCCATAGCCTCAAGCAATCGTCGTCTCCAAATCCGTGATATTGATCCTAACACAAGAAATATTGATTTGCCTAAAGACACGCCGGTGGAAATCAGGGAGATCGTGGACACCCGCACCCAGATGTTGACGACCATACTCAAGGTGTCAGAAGAACGTTTGCGTCTCGTTGATTTTATTCGGGATACCTTTGGCAGGTATCTGTCCAAGAAACTCGTAGACGAAATTCTTGAAACGCCGGAGGGGCAGAAAATCGGGGGTCGTACTGAGACAGTGACTATCCTGCTGTCCGATCTCCGTGGCTTCACAAGGCTTTCTGAGACCAGAGATCCCGAAGAAATGGTAAACCTTCTGAATCGTTACCTTGAGCGGATGTCCAAGGTCATTTTGGCGTATGACGGTATCATAGATGAATTCATTGGAGATGCGATCCTAGCTGTATTCGGGGTGCCTGAGAAACGCGAGGATGATGCAGAACGCGCGGTGGCCTGTGGACTTGCCATGCAAAACGCCTTGATGGAGCTGAATGAGGAGATCGTCTCTAAGGGGTATCCTCCCCTTGAGATGGGAATTGGTATCAACACCGGGACGGTCATCGTGGGGAATATCGGTTCCGAATTGCGGACAAAATATGGCATCGTGGGTTCCCCTGTGAACGAGGCTGCGCGCATAGAATCCAACACCACAGGCGGACAGGTCCTGATCGGAGAGTCCACATACAAACTGGTCAAGGCGTTGATAAAAGCCGATTCTCCGCAGACCGTTATGATGAAAGGGTTAAAGAAACCCTTGGTAAGCTACCCCATCTCGGAAATAGGGCCGCCGTACAATGTGAAGTCCAGTTTCACGGTGGACACTGAGAGTGGGGTTGAAATCAGTCTTCCCTTTCATTGTTGGAAAGTGGATGACAAGAAAATCGCCAGTGAGGCCATAAACGGGGAGACCATGCTCATGAACGAGAGCGTGATCACAGCGTCAGTAGATCCTCCCTTTCGACCGCTGACAAATATCAAGCTCATCTTCGATTTTTGCGTGGATGCCCACTGCTTTGACGACATCTATGCCAAGGTTGTGTCCGTTAAAGAGCATAAAGGAAAAACGGTGAACAACCTCAGGATCACTTCCATCAATCAGAAAGATAGAGACCTCCTTAACAAGTGGATGGAGGACGCGGTTTAAATGGTAGACACTTGAAAGGAATTCTCTGGAACTTCATATAAGATCGCGAAAGGGATTTTATAATTTGATCAATGTTTAGAAAGGGGAACACAAGAAATGTCTAATCACAAATATTCAGTCTTTCTAACCGTTCTCTCATTTTTCTTCACGGTGGGCCTGATGAGCACAAGCTGGGCCTCTTTCACAGTGGATAACAGCGTTTATGCTGAGCTCCTGAATAAGTATGTGAAAGAGGGCGTGGTGGACTATCAAGGATTCAAGAATGAGGAGAGCAAACTCGATCAGTATTTGAAGGTCCTAGAGAAGACCGACTCTAGCAAGCTTTCTCGCAACGAGCAGTTTGCCTTCTACATCAATGCATACAACGCCTGGACCATCAAGCTGATCCTCAGCGGTTATCCTGACGTCAAATCCATAAAGGAATTTGGGAGCATCTTTAAGAGCCCATGGAAAAAGAAACTCGCGCGGATTGATGGAGATGTGGTCACCCTAGATCATATTGAACACGGCATTCTTCGTCCCAAGTACAAAGACCCGCGGGTTCATTTTGCCATAAATTGCGCCTCTAAAGGGTGTCCACCCCTCCGCTATGAGCCCTATCGAGGGGACGTCATGGATCAACAGCTGGATAAGATGGCGAGGGCCTTTATCAATGACCCCAGGCGGAATCGTCTGGAAGGGAAAACGCTCTATGTGAGCCGTATCTTTAAATGGTTTAAAGAGGACTTTGACAACGATATTGTCGGTTTTTTTCAAGCGTACGCCCAAGGGGATTTGAAAAAGAAATTGAATTCCAGTAGAGAAGAAATTGAGGTTAAATACCTTTCCTATGACTGGTCTTTAAATGGAAGTTAGTTTCCATCCATAAATGGCTCTTTTCCCGATGAGCTGCGTTCTCGGCGGGTTTCCGCCTGCGACGTACGCGTTTGTACAACTCGGCGAAAACCTTTGCCTGTCCCGCCGTAGCTTGAAAGCGAAGGCGGATGCGGCCTTGCTCATCGAAAAAATCCCTCATTTATGAATTGGAAACGCATTTATGGGAAACAAGGGGAATATTATGGCTGATTATGATTTTGATATGGGCGTCATAGGTGCTGGAGCTGCAGGTCTCACCGTCACTGCCGGAGCCGCCCAGCTTGGCGGCAAGACACTTCTCGTTGAGAAGGAGAGCCTCCTCGGGGGTGACTGCCTCCACTATGGGTGCGTTCCTAGCAAGACCCTCATCAGAACTGCTCAAGTTTATCATCAGATGAAAAAAGCAGAGGAATTTGGTCTGCCCCCTGTCAATCTTCAGCCCGTGGATTTTCGGCAGGTGGCAAAGAGAATTCAATCCGTAATCCAAACCATTCAAAAACATGATTCTGAAGAAAGATTCTGTGGTCTGGGGGCTAAAGTGGAATATGGACGGGCCACTTTTGAGGATGAACACAGCATTCGTTTGAATGGAAAGAGCTACTCGGCCAAAAACTGGGTCATTGCCACGGGGTCATCACCTTCCATCCCTCCCATAGAGGGCCTGGACAAGACCCCCTTTATGACCAATAAAGAGATCTTTTCATTGGACCACCTGCCAAAGTCTATGATTGTCCTGGGTGCAGGACCTATAGCCACAGAGATGGCCCAGGCCTTCTCTCGCCTGGGAACACATGTCTCTATGATTCAACGGAGTAATCAGATTCTGAGTAAAGAGGACAGTGACATGGCTGGTGAGGTGATGGAGACTCTCAGGTCAGAGGGCGTCACAATCCATCTGAACACTACCGTGGTGAGCACAAAAGACCTGGGGACTGAAAGAGAGATCACTATTAGGGACCGAGAAGATAAAGAGACGGCACTCAGGGCAGAGACGATTCTGGTGGCCATGGGGAGGGAGGCCAATTTGGCCGAATTGGGACTGGAAAATATTGGCGTGGAATTTAATGGCAAAGGTCTTCAGGTGGACAACAGGCTCAGAACGACTCAGAAGCACATATATGCGGCGGGTGATGTGACGGGATCTTACCTTTTTACCCATGCAGCTGGGTATGAAGGTGGCATTGTCATCAGCAATGCCATTTTTCATCTTCCGAGAAAAGTGAACTATACCTACCTGCCATGGTGTACTTACACAGATCCAGAGCTGGCCAGCATTGGCATGAATGAAAAAGCGGCCAAGGCTGCTGGAATCGATTATTCCGTATGGACAGAGGCGTTCAAAGACAACGATAGAAGCCTGGCCGAAGGGGAACAGGTGGGAAAGATTAAAATGATCCTAGATGCAAAAGAAAAGCCTCTCGGGGTCCAGATCTTGGGACCACAAGCCGGGGAGCTGCTCAGTGAATGGGTGGCCGTTCTAAATGGTAAGGTGAAGCTTTCCATACTGGCCGCTGCGGTCCACCCCTATCCAACCCTTGGGGAAATCAATAAGAGGGTTGCTGGGACATTCTTCTCGCCCAAAATCTTCTCAGACAAGGTCAAGAAGGGCCTGAAATTCTTCTTCCACCTGAAAGGAAGGGCCTGTGAGCAGGAATCCTAAAGAGACGAGATCGAGGATGATTCGATAGACCGGGATAATTGATATGAATATGAATGAGGAGCAGTCAGAAGCAAAATCTCAGACCCTTGATCCTGAGACGTGGGTAGATGCGTTGAGAAGACCTGGCTGGCCGGGATTCGAAGTACAAGAACTGGAAGAAGAATGCCCAGCCCATTGGGAATCAGAAAAAGCCGAGCTGGATCAAATGATTTGTGATATTAGAGACAGATGGAGCGAGGCCTCAGAGATGTCTCCTGATGATTTCGACTGATCAACACATGTTCCAATGATTGCTTGAATAGTGAGATTTGGGTAAGTACTCGATCATGAGTTAAGAAAAGGAGGAATCCAGTGGAAATTGCGATGATCGGATTAGGACGCATGGGTATGAATATGGTCAGACGCCTGCTAAAAGGAAATCACCAGGTAATAGCCTATAACAGAACACCTAACAAGACAGATCAAATTGTCAAGGAAGGGGCTATCGGGGCCTATTCACTTCCTGAACTGGTGGAGAAGCTCTCTCCGCCCCGCATGGTCTGGCTGATGCTGCCTGCGGGGCCGACAATAGACGATCACCTAGACCAGCTGAAGGACCTTCTCTCCGCCGGGGATCTGGTGATTGACGGGGGCAACACCTACTACAAAGATGACATTCGGCGGGCGGAAATGCTCGCTGAGAAAGGCATACAATTTGTAGATGCTGGGGTCAGTGGAGGCATATGGGGCCTAGAGGTTGGGTACTGTACGATGGTCGGCGGGAGGAAAGAGAATTTTGAATATCTTGAACCCATATTCAAGACGCTTGCGCCTGAGGATGGCTATCTGTATTGCGGAGCCACGGGCGCAGGGCATTTTGTGAAGATGGTTCACAATGGGATTGAATATGGCATGATGCAGGCCTATGGTGAGGGGTTCGACATTCTCGAGGCCTCCCCCTACGCTGCATCCCTCAATTATGCTGAGGTTGCCCATTTGTGGAATCAGGGGAGCGTCATCAGATCATGGTTGCTGGAGTTGGCAGAGGCCGCTTTCAAAAAAGATCCGAAGCTTTCAGATATCCGGGGGTATGTGGAAGATTCAGGAGAAGGGAGGTGGACGGTGCAGCAGGCCGTAGAAACGGGCGTATCTGCCCCGGTGATTTCACTTTCCTTATTCCAGAGGTTTCGCTCCCGTGAAGAGGACGCTTACTCGGATAAAGTCATTGCAGCCCTGAGGCGGGAGTTTGGGGGTCACGCTGTGGTTGAGGCGAAGGAGAAATAATATTCGTTAGGGCAGGGATCTATGCTCAGCTATTTTTCAACCAGAGGATTCAGAAACTACCTTAAAGCGGCTAAACAGATCTTGGACGGCAACTGGACCGGTTATTACACCAAGCCTTCCGCCAGACTGTATCCTCATCAATGGAACTGGGATTCTGGGTTTATCGCCATCGGATACGCCCATTACAACCAGAAGAGGGCGCAGCAGGAGATCCTATCCCTCTTCGAAAACCAGTGGCCCAATGGAATGGTCCCCCAAATTGTCTTCAATACGGAGGCACTCGGGCATTACTTCCCAGAGCCCGATTTCTGGCAAGTACCGGATGGCAGACCAACCAGTGGCATTACCATGCCGCCTCTGCATGCCATTGCCTGCTGGCACATATATGAAGAGGCCCAGGAAAAGGAGAGGGCTCATGATTTCCTAAAGATAATGTTTCCCAAGTTGATGTCCTCCCACCGTTACTTTTATGATTCCAGGGATCCTAAACGAACAGGGCTTGTCCATATCAGGCACCCGTGGGAGTCTGGTCTTGATAATTCTCCAGCCTGGGATAGTCCGCTCCGGGAAATCCAGATTGATAGAACGAAGCTTCCATCTTATGAGCGTAAAGACCTTAAGCATGGTGTACCGCGTGAACAGCGCCCCAGCGACCATGATTATGATCGATACGTCTATTTGGTAAATCTCTTTAGGCGACTCAAATACAAGGAAGATGATATTTATAAGGAATGCCCATTTCTCATCCAGGATGTCTTGTTCAATTCCATTCTATGCAGCGCTAACCGTGATCTCATGGAGATTGGACGCGTGCTGAGAGAGGATACGGGGGAATTGGCTGAGTGGACGGAGCAGACAGCCAGGGCCATTTCAGAAGAGTTGTGGTGTGAGCCATGCAGGAAATTTGAGGACATTGATTTGGTTAGGGGCGAACCTATACACACGGCAACTGCAGCCAATTTCATGCCCCTTTTTGCGGGCGCGGCAACTAAAGACCAGGCTGAAATCATTTACGGCACCCTAAACTCCATCTCTTTTTGTGCCCTTCACCAGGGGAACTGCTTCACTATTCCCAACTACGATATGACCAGGGACGATTTTGATCCCCAGAATTACTGGCGCGGTCCAGTCTGGATCAACATCAACTGGATGCTCTCTCAGGGATTGAAGGGTTATGGCTACAAACAGAAAGCAGATGCCATGAAAAAGGACATGATTCAGCTACCCATTCGGTTCGGCTTTCATGAGTACTTTGATTCTCAGACGGGAAAGGGTTATGGTTCTGGTAATTTCTCCTGGACAGCAGCGCTATTCCTGGACCTGGTCTATGAGTATTATGATGAAGACGAACACAGTTTTAACTGGTTGAAGCTGGGGAAGAGACAGAGTCTGAAAGAGACACTGGTTCTCAACCAGGGAAGCAGTGATCAGGTTCCACCCTCCACTGATGTGGCCTGCAACTTGATGGCCACCATGGGAGATTTGAAAGAGAGGTTTTATGATCTGAATCGAGGCTTGGTGGATTATGAGGCCATGAAGCATTCGCCCGAATATCGCAGTATGTATAAGGAGTTGTCCGCAAAGCTTCAGTACTTTGACCTGGAAAAACTTCCCTCATTGGAAGAGAAACTTGCTTTTTGGATCAACCTCTACAATACCATTGTGGTCCACGGGATTGTGGAATTGGGTGTTTCTTCCTCGGTCAGGGAGATTCCAAATTTTTTCAGCCATATTGCCTACAGAATAGGGGAATACACATTCTCTGCGGAGGACATAGAGCACGGAATACTGAGAGCCAATTCCCGGCCTCCTTACAGACTTTTCCCCCTTTTCAGGAGAAAAGATCCTCGTCGTCAATTCAGTTTGCAGAGAATTGATCCGAGAATCCATTTCGCTTTGGTCTGTGGTTCCAGATCCTGTGCACCTATTCGTTTTTATGAACCCAGTCGTATTTATGAGCAGTTGGAAATCGCAACAAAAAATTTTGTCAACAGTTCAGAGGTGGTCATTCTTCCGGAGGAAAAAAAGGTCCTTCTTTCCCAGATCTTTAACTGGTACAAGAGAGACTTCGGGGGGAAGAAGCAGATATTTGAATTCCTTCAGCGCTATTTGAATCAAGATGAAAAGTCGGAGTTTTTTTCAAGGAATAAAGATAGCATCGTCGTGGAATATCTGTTCTACGATTGGAACCTAAACCATTGATAACTTTGCTTGCAGTTGGTAGGGTGCTCGAAATTTGTGAGGGGGCTTTGCTGGCTGAGGGTAGGGAAAAGAGATGGGCGTTAGAGATAATAAGTTGAATGAATCCGTTGAAACGGTTCTGGCTGAGATCAAGACCCAAGATTCTGGAATGCCGGAAGGCTGTATCGTGGATAAATATCTGGAGCCCTGCGCCATTGTAATCGTGGGCGCATCGGGAGATCTGACCGTGAGAAAGTTGGTTCCAGCCCTTTTTAATCTGTACCTCAATGATGGATTGCCAGAACCTTTTTTTATTGTGGGCTGCAGTCGTACCAAGATGAGTGATCAGGATTTCCGAAATAAGATGAAAAAGGGCCTGGAAGAGACCGGCATCCTGGACAAGCCGAAATGGAAGGCATTTGCGAAATCCCTTTATTATCGTTCAATAGACTATAAGGAGCTTTCCTCTTTCATGCAATTGGCAGAGGCCTTGAGAGAGCTGGACAAAACGCATAAAACCCTGGGCAACAAAATCTTTGATCTTGCTATTCCGCCTTCCCTGTATGGCACAGTGGCTCAGATGATTGGAAAAGCGGGTCTTTCCTTTGAGAAAGAAGATGGCAATGGGTGGTCACGCATCGTTGTGGAAAAGCCTTTCGGCCGGGACCTAAAGACGGCCGTTGAGCTGGACGAAGCCCTTCACGAACATTTTCAGGAACACCAGATATTCAGGATTGATCACTATCTGGCCAAGGAAACGGTCCAGAATGTGTTGATGCTTCGGTTTGCCAATTCCATTTTTGAGCCCATCTGGAACAGAAATTATATAGACCACGTGGAAATAACCGCCGCCGAAAGCCTTGGGGTTGAACATCGAGCGGGATACTATGAACAGGCCGGTGTCCTGAGAGATATGTTTCAGAATCATATGATGCAGCTTCTGGCCCTGACCGCCATGGAGCCCCCTTCTCTTTTCGAGGCAGACTATGTGAGAGATGAAAAGGTAAAGGTGTTTCGCTCTCTGAGGCCTTTTCCGGTTGAAAACTTAAACAAATACCTTATTTTAGGACAATATGGTTCGGGCGTCATCAACGGGAAAAAGGTGCCCGCTTATCGGGACGAACCTGGTGTGAGTCCAGACTCCCTTACGCCCACTTTCGCCACGATGAAGGTCTTTATAGGAAACTGGCGATGGAAGGGCGTGCCCTTCTACCTCACATCAGGGAAAAGGCTAGCCAGGAAACTGACTCAGATCAGTATCCAATTCAAAGAAGTCCCCCATTCCGTGTTCCGCCCTGTGCTGGGCGAACATATATCAGCCAACCGATTGATCCTGGGCATCTACCCAGAAGAAGAAATCACCTTGACCTTTCAGACCAAGTATCCGGGAGCCAAGCTATGTTTGAGGTCCGTAACCATGGATTTCCTCTATCATCAAGACTACTCTGGCCCCGTGCTGGAGGCCTATGAAAAAGTGCTTATCGACTGTATTCAGGGGGATCAGACATTATTCTGGCGACAGGATGCCGTGGAACGCTCTTGGTCCTTTCTCACGCCTATCCTGGAACAATGTGAAACCTGCGGTGATCGGGGGGAAAGTCTCCTCCCTTACACAGCGGGAAGCTGGGGGCCAAAGAGTGCCGAGGGGTTGAGGCGGAGCTGAGTTGAGGAAATATTAGCTAAAATAGCCGTAGGAGGAATTTGGACATGGAGACATACTACAAACCGGAGGACCTTCCTAAATTTGAAGAAATCGGAGGGGAGGCATCGGGTCTTGCAAAGAAATTCTTTGATTACTATGGTGCCGTCTTTGCTGAGGGAGAACTAACAGAGAGGGAGAAATCGCTCATCGCCCTTGCCGTTGCCCACACCGTTCAATGTCCTTACTGCATCGATGCCTTTACTCAGGCCTGCCTGGAAAAAGGATCCAATCTGGCTGAGATGACGGAGGCGGTTCACGTGGTGACAGCAATCCGAGGTGGGGCGTCCCTCGTTCACGGTATTCAGATGCGCAATATCGCCGAGAAGCTCTCCATGTAGGAGCGGTTAGTTAAGGGGGAAAAATGCGTCTCGAGGAACCTGCACAAGAGCGTGAAATGGTCTCTGGGGAAAAGGCTGTAACCGTCGAGCCTTTTCGCCAGACGCTTTCAAAGCACGGTCTAAGGCTGGAACGGGGACAGACGACGACTTTGCAGATCAATGTGGGTCTTTTCTGCAATCAGACCTGTCGACACTGTCATCTGAACGCCGGACCTGGGCGCAAGGAAAACATGGACTTGGAGACCGCAGACCAGGTGGTGGACTATGCCCAAAGGAGCTCTTTTGAAATCATAGATATCACCGGCGGAGCGCCTGAACTGAACCCGAATCTGGTTTATCTCATTAAGAGACTCGTCCCCCTTGCGCCCAGGATGATGGTCCGTACAAACCTCTCCGCCTTGAATGACGGTAAGCGAGACTACCTGTTTGGGATTTTCAAGGAATATAATGTCGTGGTTGTAGCCTCTTTCCCTTCCATTAATGAGGCACAAGCCGACTCTCAGCGAGGGAGCGGAATTTTTCAGAAAAGTATTTCTGCCCTAAAAAGGCTTAATGCTGAGGGGTATGGAGAGGAAGGATCTGGTCTGGAGCTAAACCTGGTTTCAAACCCGACCGGAGCGTTTCTCCCTTCATCCCAGGCTGAGGCGGCTAAGAGGTTTCGGAAAGTTCTGAAACAGAAGTGGAGTATTTCTTTTAACAACCTTTTCAATTTCGCCAATGTACCCCTTGGAAGGTTTCGCCAGTGGCTCGCACAGTCAGGCAACCTGGAAAAATATCTCGAGAAACTCGCCTCCGGTTTCAACCCGTGTGCTATCGAAGGACTCATGTGCCGCAATATCGTCTCTGTGGCATGGGACGGATACCTCTATGATTGTGATTTTAACCTAGCAAGGGGTCTTTATTTGGGCGGAAGGAGGATACACGTCTCAAAAATGTCAGGGCCTCCTGCGCAAGGAACGCCTATTGCCGTCGCAGATCACTGTTATACGTGCACCGCCGGCGCCGGCTTCACATGAGGGGGCTCCATTAGGACCTGAGTTCAGGCGGGGATTTTAGGAAAAGACAAATTTTCATTTTTCGTTTGTAAGCTCTTTTTGGTCTCCGCGACTAATGTGAAAGGATTAGAAAGGGAGAAGGGGTAATACCCCGTTCTGCAAAGTATGGTAAAAGAAATGGAAGTAGCTATTGAACAACCTGCAAAGAGCCGAAAGAAAGGGCTGGTAAAGGCCCTCGTTCTTTTGGCATTCATTATCGCAGCCATTTGCGCAATAAAGTTCACACCTGTCAAAGGATATCTCACAGCAGAGGCCCTACGTAGTTTTCTGGATAAAGCGGGCATCTGGGCACCGATAGTCTACATGATCGTTTATGCTATTGGCGTATGCCTGTTTGTGCCTGGGACCATTTTGACCGGCTTGGGTGGCGCCATTTTCGGGGCCTATTGGGGTTTTGTTTATGTGTGGGTTGGCGCCATGTTGGGTGCCAGCGTCGCTTTTTGGATAGGGCGGACGTTGGGGAGGGATTTCGCTTCGTCCATGACAGGGGACAAACTGAAGAAGTATGACGACGCCATAGAGCGTAACGGATTTGCTACAGTGCTCTACTTGCGTCTCGTCTATTTTCCGTTTACGCCTTTGAATTTTGGTATGGGATTGACCAAAGTCCGTTTTTGGGATTATTTTCTCGGCACAGGGCTGGGAATTATTGTCGGGACTTTCATCCTCATATTCTTCTTCGCAACCTTGAAAGAGGTTTGGGCCTCCGGAAACTGGAGCGAATTAATTTCCTTCAGGGTCTTCTTTTCCGTGGGTCTTTTCATTTTCTCACTCTTTATCCCCAAGATCATAAAGAAGTTCAGGGGAGAAGTTTAGGGCTTACGGCCCGGAGGGTGGGCTGCCCTATAACGTGGGATGCGCAGGCAGCGGGCGTGCCGTGCAAATTATACAGATCCGTAGGGTTGGCCACCCGCCGACCCATTAGACTTGGCATATTCAATTTGGATTAGAAAGGAGTGGAGGTGAGTGATGACTAGCCTAGATGAACTTTGTGTGAATACGATACGGATGCTTTCTGCGGACAGTGTTGAAAAGGCGAACTCCGGACATCCTGGTATGCCCATGGGAGCGGCCACAATGGCATATGTCTTGTGGACCCGATTCTTTAAGCACAATCCAGCCAATCCAGACTGGTCTGACAGGGATCGATTCGTGCTCTCTGCTGGCCACGGTTCCACGCTGCTTTATAGCCTGCTTCATCTCACAGGCTACGACCTATCCCTTGAGGAGCTTAAGAACTTTCGGCAGTGGGGGAGTAAGACGCCCGGACATCCCGAATCCCATATCACAAAGGGCGTAGAAACCACCACAGGCCCCCTTGGGCAGGGTTTTGCGAACGGTGTGGGGATGGCCATTGCAGAGCGATTCTTGGCGGCCCATTTCAATCGTCCAGGACATGACATTGTTGACCACCACATCTATGGCATCGTGAGCGATGGCGACCTCATGGAGGGGGTCTCCCACGAAGCGGCTTCCTTGGCTGGTCACCTGAAACTGGGAAACATCATATATTTCTATGATGATAACCACATTAGCATCGATGGGAGTACGGACTTGGCCTTTACTGAAAATCGGGTGGATCGTTTTAAGGCATATGACTGGCATGTTCAGACGGTAGAGGACGGAAACGACATCGAGGCCATAGAAAGGGCTATCCGGGCAGCACAGGAGGAAAAAGACCGCCCCTCACTCATCTCAGTCCGAACCCATATCGGCTATGGCAGTCCGAACAAGCAGGATACGGCTTCAGCCCATGGCGAGCCTTTGGGTGCAGAGGAGCTCAAGCTGACCAAAGAAAACCTGGGATGGCCCCTTGAACCTGAGTTTCTCATCCCTGAGGAGGCATTGAAGCACTTCCGTCAGGCCCTTGAAAAAGGCAAGGCTTGGGAAAGGGAATGGACAGATCGGTTTCAGGCCTACGAAAAGGCCCATCCTGAACTGGCTGCGGAGTGCCAGGGATGGATGAGCGGTCAATTGCCTGACGGCTGGGAAAAGGAAATTCCCTCGTTTCCTGCTGACCCCAAGGGTGTGGCGACCCGTGTGGCATCCGGTACGGTGTTGAGTGCTGTTGCCCCGGTATTCCCAAACCTGATTGGGGGTTCTGCTGATCTTGCACCCTCCAACAAGACCTTTGTGAAAGGAGGAGAGGTGTTTCAAGGGGGGCAATACGCAGGACGCAACTTCCACTTTGGCGTACGAGAGCACGGCATGGGATCTATTATGAATGGCATGGCCTTACATGGAGGTTTGATTCCCTACGGGGGAACGTTTCTTATCTTCTCTGATTACATGCGGCCCCCCATCCGTCTTGCAGCTATGATGGGACTGAAGGTCATTTACATCTTCACCCATGACAGTATAGGGCTGGGCGAGGATGGTCCGACACATCAGCCCATTGAACAATTGGCCGCTCTGAGGGCCATACCAAACTTAACAGTACTACGACCCTGTGATGCCAATGAAACCGCAGAGGCCTGGCGCTTTGCGCTCGAACACAAAGAAGGGCCTGTCGCTCTTGCCCTAACCAGACAAGGCCTTCCCATTCTGGATCGGAAGAAGTTTGAATCTGCCAAGGATCTCCATCGAGGGGGTTATGTCCTAAGCGATGATGGGGATAAACAGCCAGACATCATCCTGATGGGTAGCGGGTCAGAGGTCCATGTTGCAATAGAAGCGGCAAATAAGCTCAGGGAAAAGGGTGTTGCTGCACGCGTGGTGAGTATGCCCTCTTGGGAGTTGTTCGACAAACAACCTGAGGCATATCGAGATCAGGTGCTGCCTCCTGAGATAAATACTCGGGTCGCCGTCGAAGCCGGAGCCACACAGGGGTGGCATCGTTATCTGGGTAATAAGGCTGCGGTAATTGGCATAGACCATTTTGGCGCGTCTGCACCCTACAAAATTCTCTATGAAAAATTTGGGATTACCGCTGACCGCGTCGTGGAAAAGGCATTGCAGTTGTTGGGTAAGAGTTAATATCGTATCGTGGGATCGAGCTAATCTGTCAATCTGGGCACACGCCCGGTCGTGTATAAAACACGACCCCACGGGTAGGGTGGCATTTTACATGCCACCGGATGCAATCGGCATCGGCGGCTGCATTCGTGGAATGAGAAAGATGAATAGGAATGATGGAAACACGAAGAAAATTTATAAAAAAACTGGTTGGTTTTTTCACCCTTATTGGTCTTCTGCTTAGCCCCTTCTTTGTGGGAATACGATCAGGTATGACAAAAGCTAAAAAGATCATTCTCCTCAAAGGCACAAAAAGAGAGAGCCTTATCGGAAAGAACCCCTCTGATCTTGATGCAAGAAACCTGCAGATCACACCGCTTGAAGATTTCGGAACTATGGGGCTTTCAAGCCATGAGGTAGACCTGGGTGCGTGGAGACTCGAGTGTAGTGGCCACCTGAAGAATCCCCTCAGACTAACCTACAAGGACGTTACCAGTCTGCCATCCATTGAGAGAAAGGTTCTTCAGATCTGCCCTGGATTTTTCGCCAATCACGGTCGATGGAAGGGCATCTCTATCGGTGAGTTGCTGAAAATGGGCGAGGTGGAAGATGGCGTTACCCATGTGACCCTTAAGGGGCCTCGAGGGAGTAATGAAAATCTGCAAAGGTTCCCGATAGAGGATATCCTTTCAAACAAGGTCTTCCTTGCCTATCAAGTGAATGGACAAATCCTTCCCCAAAAACACGGTTTTCCCCTGCGCACGGTCGCGGAAGGTTATTACGGTTACGATTGGATTAAGTACGTAGATCAAATCACAGTAGAAAAGATTCAGGAACCCCCAAGGGGCTAGGAACCCATCGCGCAGGAACGTGGGAGTGTTTGGGCCGCCCTACAGCATTCATAACGATGTCCATGTTTGGCAAACCCGAAATCATCATCACAGGCGATCCCACTCAATTGGCGGAGACAGCGGCCAATATCTTTGCGACCACGGCCAAAAACTGTGTCACGCAGACAGAACTCTTCACTGTCGCTATTAGTGGTGGTTCCACACCACGGCATATGCACAGGTTATTGGCTAAAGACGCTTATAGTTCTGACATGCCGTGGGAAAAAATCCATATATTCTGGGTGGACGAGCGATGTGTACCCGTGGATGACCCGGCGAGCAATTATGGCTTGGCCAAAGAGGACTTTCTAGAACGGATTCCCATTCCTCTTGAGCATATCCATCCCATGCCTGGTACAGTTCCTCCAGAAGAGGGAGCCAAGAGATACCAGGATGAGATGGAAGGGTTTTTTCAAAACGGACAGGAAGATTTTCCCGTATTTGATCTCATATTTCTCGGAATGGGTAAGGATGGTCACACGGCCTCATTGTTTCCTGGAGCCAAATCTCCTAGTGAATCGGATAGATGGGTGATAGCCGTGAAATGTGGGAGCCCTAATGTCTATCGCCTCACGCTCACCTATGATGTATTGAACCGAGCCAAGAGGGTCTACTTCCTGGTATCTGGAAAGGAAAAGGCCCCCATTGTGAGAACCGTTCTTGAAAACAAGGATGCCCATCTACCAGCCCAGAAGATCCAGCCCATGCAGGGGAAACCAACCTGGCTTTTGGACAACGAGGCAGCCTCATTGCTGTCAAAGGAGATGATTCGTGACGCGTCTTAAGGATGAAAATCTTGTCCTAGCAGGCGACATCGGCGGCACCAAGACAAATTTAGGTCTCTTTCAAATGGGCAAAACTCGGCCCAGTCCCAAGGAGATGGAGACCTATTCCAGTACAGACGCACCCAATCTGGAACACATTATCGGTCGCTTTCTTGAAAAGCATAAGGTCACGGTCGCCAGTGCATGCTTTGGTGTTGCAGGCCCTGTGCAGGGCGGCCGATCCAAGACCACCAACCTGCCGTGGACTATCTCTGAAAGTAGTATCAAGAAGTGTTTCAAGTGGAATCATGTCATATTGATCAATGACCTGACAGCCACGGCTTACGCCATTCCCTTACTGACGAACAGAGAACTTCACGCGTTAAGCAAGGCAAAAGGGGAAAAAGGACAGAACATAGGGCTTGTTGCCCCTGGCACGGGGCTAGGTATGGCTTTGTTGATTTGGGTGGAGAACAAATATCTCCCCGTGGCTTCAGAGGGCGGACATGCTGATTTTGGGCCAAATGACCTAATGGAGGCAGAACTGTGGGCATTTCTTTATGAACGTTGGGACCATGTGAGTGTGGAAAGGGTTCTATCGGGATCAGGTCTATTTAATATCTATTCATGGCTTCGGGATTCGGGTCGCCACCGTGAACCTGAATGGCTGGCAAAGAAAATCAAAGAGATGGATCCTGCAAGGGTAATCAGTGAGGCTGCAATGGATCGAAAAGATCCTCTGTGTGAGGAAGCACTGGACATATTTGCATCTATCTTTGGGTCTGTGGCTGGAAATTTCGCACTAACAGGCGTGACCACGGGAGGTGTCTACCTGGGCGGGGGTATTCCGCCCAAGATTTTGCCCAAATTGGATGAGGATACCTTCATGCAGGCATTTACGAATAAAGGAAGGTTTAAAGATCTCTTAAAGAAAATACCCGTCCGTGTCATTCTCAACGATAGGGCAGCCCTACTGGGCGCAGCACATTGTGCCTTTGAAATGCAAAAAGCCCCGATTTAATCGTTATTCTCCTTTACCGTGAAATACGCCATTAAACATTTCAATGGCGCGAGCATGCTTTCTTCTCTCGAGGTGGCATCTGCGACAGGTGAAAATTACGTTATGTCCATCCGTTTTCCCTGGCACTTTCAGCTTCTTCTGTTCTGGATCTTCAGCATGCTTTCTACCTGGGCCGTGACACGCCTCACATCCCACATTAATCTCAATGAATTTTTTTGTTTTTGGGTTCAACCCTACCGTATGGCAAGGACCGCAACGCAGACGATAATCTTGATGGCGCCACCCCCTTCTCTTTATCCATTCCTGTTTTCTAAGATGATATTGATACGGAAATACTTTCCAGTTCTTATCTACAAAGGCCACTTTGTTTTTGCCCCCGACTATAAGAAAAACGTCATCCCCTGTAATTGGGCTGTTATGCCAATTGCCCGGAAGCGATTCTGAAGTATCACTCCTGTAACGAACAAAATGGGACATGTGCTTTCCTGACCAATCTTCATATTTTCCTTGATGACACTCTGCACATGTATTGGAGCCAATGTAATCCTCTATCGGGATTTCAGCTGTTATTCCTTCATCGCGAACTTGTGTGGCAGCATTTGATGCTTTCAGGAACAGAAGCACAAAAACTATGCCTGCAACATAAGTAATATTCTTGCTGCCTTGAGATATCATTTGATACTCCTTGCTAGAGACCAGTATTTTATAGGTCCATAACGTTCGCCATGAGGAACGAGTAGCGAGCGGCAACGCCGCTTGTGGCGTGTCCCCTCGGTGGTGTTGTAAGGCCGCTCGCCCTTACACTTCGAACGATACGGAGATACCTGGCAACGCAATGCCGTTCAAGTTCGTGGTCCAGTTCTCGCCAGCATGAATCGGAAGCGCCGCCGTCAATGTACCCGTCGTAACCAGCTCGCCCGACTGCAGTGGTGAGGCATGCGGCTGTTTCGAGATAACACCAATCAAATGCGCGACGGCCCTCAGGGGGCTGCCAAGCGCGTTGGAGCCCCGCCCTCGCTCGCGCACATTGCCGTCGCATGACAAAGTGATCGTGAAGGTCTCCAGATCCGATACCACTCCCGGCCCGAGCCGGCTCACCTCCTGTGGTTCACCCACAATTAGCGTGGCGTGCAGGCCCCAATCAGCGATGGTATCCGCGGCGTGGAATTTCCAGCCGGGAAAATGTGACTGCACTATTTCAATCCCATGGGCAATCCAGTCAATGCAACCGAGGATCTCCGCAGGCTCCACATTCACCGGAGGTGTGGAGCGGAAGTGCACGACGATCTCCGGTTCGATCTTCGGTTCGGCGAATTGTCCGATACGACACTGAGCATGCGAGCTCGTCAGTCGCACGACCGTCGTATCATAGACGTAGGCCCAGATCGGTTCGCGTACCCCATAGATCGACCACATCTCTGGGTTGGTGAAGCCGATTTTTCGACCAACCTGGATCGCGCCCTCGTTCATCCGTATCTCGTGAATCATATTCGCCACAGCATAGGCCTCGGCATCGCCGAAGTCCCTTAACCGTGAGGTGAAGGGCTCGATTTGCCGGCACTGGTCCTGTGCGGCCTTCAACTCTTGCACGATGGTGTGGAGGTTGAATCCGTGCTTCATGGTGCCTCCGGTGTGGGCCTAACAAATACTATGCAGAAAAAACCTGTAAAGCTAAATATGTTTTGGCTTTTTCAGTGTCTCGATTTCGTAAAGATAACATTTCGTAAGATTTGAAGCCGATGAAGTCAAGATTACCTAAATTAGTCTATTGTTTTTGCCAGTAAAAGGGTATGGCTTTGAAGAACTAAATAAAGGCCATTTTAATGGGTTACCAATATATCAATGGACGTCCCCGTTCTCAAAAACATCATACGATAAATCTTAGATTAATGGTAGGCAGTTACGAGCCTGTTGCTGGATTTTAGTGGAGTTCAGAATTATTCTAGTGGCGGAAAAAATTCTCTTTTTTTGTGAATGAATCGCCCCTATCGGGTATAAACACCGTCCTTTTTCTTGACATTATACCCGATAGGTATTATTTATTATCTGAGTCTTGATTATTATACCCATTCGGGTATATCTGGCTTACATTACCGCAATCAATATAATGATAAAGCGGAATGTCCCGGGATGTTGGTGTGAATCATCCCGAAAGGGTATAAAACGATTATGAAGCTGAAAGATTTTGTAAAAACCCAACGTAAAATCCACGGATTGACCCAGATGAAGCTTGCCAGCAAGGCCGGGGTCGGATTGAGGTTTGTTAGAGATTTGGAACAGGGTAAGGCAACCTTGAGAATGGACAAAGTGAACCAGGTCCTTCAATTATTCGGCAAAATCCTTGGCCCCATTGATTGGCGTCCAGATAATGATGATAAGAGATAAATGGTGGATAGAGAGAAAAAAGCCTTAGTCTATCTGCGGGAAACGAAAGCCGGGCTTCTAGAAAAAACAAATAGAGGATATCGCTTTTCTTATTTTCCAGAATACCTTTCCTCACAAGATGCACAACCAATAAGTCTTACACTACCATTAACTGATGAGCCTTACGAGAGTGAAAAGCTGTTTCCTTTTTTTCTTGGACTGATACCTGAAGGTTGGCTTTTAGATCTCAATAGCCGCACTTTGAAGATAGATCCGGAGAACCCCTTTAATATTCTTCTTGCCACAGGTGGTGACTGTATAGGAGCAGTCAAAATTATTCCCACTGATGAGGAAGATAACTAATGTTCAGTAAATGTCTTTCATGTCAAGTGTCAGAATCTGGCAAGGATCTGCTAAAAAGATACCATAGAAAATGCTCAAAACAGCTATTTGGAACTGCTCAACCTCCAGATGTGCCCTTTAAAAGCACTGACGTGACTGCTGAGGCGCAAAAAATGGTTGGCAGAATGTCTATCTCAGGTGTGCAGCCCAAACTTTCTGTCATCCATGATCGTAAACGCCATGAGTTAACTGTCGTCGACAGGGGAGGGCTCTTTATCCTCAAACCTCCAACAGATCGTTTTGAGTCACTACCTGAGAACGAGAATCTATGTATGAATATCGTATCTACTTATGGGATTGAGGTACCACCTCACGGCCTGCTACCTCTGACAGACGGCAAACTGGCATATGTCGTCAAAAGGTTCGATAGACTTGATGATGGTTCAAAACTTCAACAAGAAGATTTTCAACAGCTTCTTCAAACAGATGACAAATACTCAGGTTCTTATGAAAGAATTGCCAATTTTATAAAAAAGCATTCTGATGTTACTGGACTCGATCTCATGCGCCTTTTTGAAAGAGCCTTGCTATTTTATGTGCTGGGTAACGGCGATGCCCATTTGAAAAATTTCTCACTCCTCAGAAGGGAAGACGTAGGCTATCAATTGTCACCGGCCTAGGACGTAGTCAACTCCAGGCTAGTACTACCTGAAGAGAAAGAGGATATGTGCCTCAGCCTTCAAGGGAAGCGAAATAATATTTCAAAAAAAGATTTGCAGAGACTATCTGAACATTTTGGTCTGAGCAGCAAACAGGTCAATAACGCTCTGGAACACTTGAATGCTCTCAGATCTTCGATTGAGACGATGATCGAGGGAAGCTTTTTAGAAAAACGATTGAGGAATAGATTTCTCGAGATTTTTCAAGAGAGAATGGAAAGAATTTTTGAGTAGAGAAAAAGTCTATGGGGTTGGGCATAAGTAACTCATATTCCACTTCTATGATTTATGGTTATCAAATAAAAAATTTCAGATATCTTGCCAGTATCCCAGTATGACGTCAACCTGTGATTAATTGAGATTACCTCAATAATAAGAAAACTTGTGATATGCAATGGAATCAGCTCAAAATCGGACATAAAGAGAGACGTCCATCGGAAAATCAGTAACCGCAATTCTATGTATACTAGAATTAATCCCAGTTACAGATATGTTGTCACTCCATTGAGTACTCTGGTTATTGTTGTGTCGAAAAAGGCAAATACTTGCTGAGGTCTGTGCGATTGTGCTCGCCAGGAGTCGGAAGAGGAAGTGCGAGATTTCAGTTTGGAGTGAAATTCAGGTTCGTTAGCTTACTCTAGAATTTCAAAAAGGAATGATTGCTTATACCGGTTACAACATCCAGGCTTTTCTTGGACACGTGTTTGCGTAAAATTTGTCAGGTACCTGAAGATATGTTATCCGCTATGGTT
>JASFEQ010000014.1:0-26441 GCA_050124735.1 Desulfobacteraceae bacterium
GGAGACCATCATTCACCTCTTTGATGAGGAGGGTATAGATTGTCTGAAGCAATTGAACGGCATGTTTGCCTTTGCCCTCTGGGACGGGAGGCAACAAAAACTTTGGCTCGGAAGAGACCGTTTGGGCATAAAACCTCTCAATTATTACTGGGATGGCAGGCAGCTTGTCTTCGCTTCAGAAATAAAGGCCATTCTATGTGATCCTGACGTATCCAGGGAGATAGATACTGAGGCGCTGGATCTATATCTGACCTTAAACTACATCCCGGCCCCCTGGACGATCTTCAAAAACATACGAAAACTGATGCCGGGAAGTTACCTTGTTGCGAAGAAGGGGGGAATATCTGTTGAGACCTACTGGGATATCCCAGTGGGGACAGAGCAGAGAGAAAACAGACTAACGGGCGGAGCGCCATTAGAAGAAACAAGGGACTTCAAACAACGTCTTTACGCCCTGCTGGAAGGTGCAGTAAAACGTCGCCTTATCTCAGACGTTCCCCTTGGTGCCTTTCTGAGCGGCGGTATAGACTCGAGCATCATTGTAGCCCTCATGGCTAGAAATTCCTCCCGCCCGGTGAAGACCTTCTCCATCGGGTACAAAGACCTTCCTTCCTTTGATGAAACAAAATACGCCCGGGAAGTGGCCAGGTTCAACAAGACTGAGCACCAAGAGTTCAAGCTTGGATACAAAGACATTTTAGAGACCTTTCCCGCAGTCTTGGAGACGCTTGATGAGCCTTTTGCAGACTCCTCTGCCGTTCCCACCTTCATCGTCTCCAGGGAGACCAGACGTCATGTGACCGTTGCCCTTTCAGGGGATGGAGGGGACGAACTCTTTGCAGGCTACAGGATGTATCTGGGAGAATATTGGTCCCAGTACTACGCCAAGATCCCCCTCTTTCTTAGAGATGGGCTGATCGCCCCGCTGTTAAATGCCTTGCCAGACGCAAGAGATAAGCCTAGTCTGGAAATGGTCAGAAGGATGAAGAAATTTGTCAGAGGAATGAGTACTGCTTTTCCTGACCGATTCTACGGCTGGCGGGAGATCTTTCCTTTCTCTACGCGGCAAGATTTGTTGAACAAACCACCAGGAGAAAATCTATACCTCAACTTGGTGCGTGAGATGGTGGAAGATAAAAAGGACCGTTTCGACGGCGATATCATTAACCTTATGCTGTATATGGATGTGAAGGGTTTACTTCCCGGTGATATGCTCACCAAAGTGGACCGAATGAGCATGGCCAATTCCCTGGAGGTGCGGGTGCCTTTTCTGGATCACACCTTTGCAGAATATGTTTTCCAGCTAAAAGGAAGCATGAAACTAAAAGGAAAAAACAGGAAATATATCCTCATGGAAACGTTTAAAGATCTCTTGCCTCCCTCCCTCCACAGAAGGCCAAAATGGGGGTTTGAGATGCCCATAGGGGCCTGGTTGAGAAATGAGTTGAAGTTTCTTATCAATGAATATCTCTCTGAGGACCTCATCACAAAACAGGGGTTTTTTAATTACGAAATAATAGAAGGTTTAATCAATAACCACATGAACGGGCGTCAAGATACCTCATGGCACCTATGGAATCTTATTGTATTTCAACACTGGTACAAGACCTATTTTTGATGCTAGATGCTGGATCCTGGACAAAGGTCGGTTTAGCGACCCACAAAACCACAAGAAAATACGAGACAAGATGATCCTGACCTTCCTGTTGATCCTGTCAGATAATGTTCCAATATCGAACTAAATAAATGAGGAGTATTTGCAATGAATTGTGATAAGTGCGGAGATGCCATAGAAGTTGGAGAAGAGCGAGAGCTCCACGGACAGAACTTGTGCGATGACTGTTACATGGATACCCTGTCACCTGCCCGCGCCTGCGACCCATGGGCCGTGCATTCTGCAAAATCATTCATGAAGCAGCCCATCAAGGATCCGGGTGTAAACCCAATCCAGACCAAGATCTTGGAAATCCTGCAGGAAAGCGGAGGCGTTGAACCAAAGATCTTGGTTGAAAGGTTGCAGATAAAGCCATCAGACCTTGAAAGAGAACTTGCTTCCCTCCGACACATGGAAAAGGTGAGAGGTGAACTCAGAGACGGCAAAAAGATCGTTCGCCTTTGGTAAAGTGTGGCAGTGATGAGAATAACCCGAATCCTTTCCATTTTCACGATCCTAGCTTTTCTGTTTTCTGCGACCGCCTGCCGCTTGAGCTATGTCCTCCATGCGGCTTCAGGTCAGGCTCGACTGCTCAATAACGCCATTCCTGTTGAAGAGGCCCTAAAAGCCGATTCGCTTGCTTACGAAGAGAGAGAGCGTTTGCGCCTTGTGGCGCAAGTCAAGGCCTTTGGTGAGAATGAGCTGGGATTAAAAAAGACGAAAAACTATCAAACCGTCTATTTGAAATCCCGTCAGCCTCCCATCTATGTGGTTGCCGCATCCCCCAAGGACCGACTGACGAGGGAGACCTGGTGGTTTCCCATACTGGGACGAATGCCCTCTTTGGGCTTCTTTGATAAGAAGAGTGCAAGGGCAGAAAAAGAGAGATTGCTGGAAAAAGACCTTGATGTGATAATGGGCGTGGCCGATGCCTACAGTACCCTGGGATGGTTTCAGGACCCCGTGACCTTAAACCTGCTTGAGGGATCGACCGTGGATCTGGTGGAGACCATCCTACATGAGATGACCCATACGACCCTTTACCTAAAAGATGAGGCGGAGTTCAATGAGGGTCTAGCGGTTCTGGTTGGGAAGGTAGGTACCATTCAGTTTCTGGAAAGGACTTTTGGTCCTTCAGATCCCTTGACCATGGAGGCCAAGAAAAATCTGGAGGATGAACGCATATTTTCTTCTTTTCTAACCTCTCTCCTTCAGCAATTGGAACGGCTTTACGACTCACCCATAAGTTATCAGCAGAAGTTGACCCAAAGGGAAAAGGTCTTTGAAAGATCCCTTGTGACGTTCGGGGGAATCAAAGGTCAATTGCAGACAGATAGATTTACCCATTTCGGCGGTGCCAAAATGAATAATGCCTATCTTCTCTCAATCGGGCTATACCATCGTCATTTCCATCTTTTTGAGTCCGTATTGAACGAAAAGGGAAACTCGATTAAAGAAACGATCTCATTTTTACGACAGTTTACCAGGGAAGAAGGGGATATCTTCAAGAGGTTACGGGGTTATAGGATTGTCTCCTATTCTTTCTCGGGAAACAAGCCCCATATCAAGCCCTGAGCCTGGGAAATGCCTCTGTGCTCCGCCCTGGACGTGGCAGAGGAGGTGTTCCCTTCCTACCCAGACTTATGAATCCGGGCGGGGCCATGGCTGTGAGGAACAATACATCTCTGCAGTTTTTCAACGGCCCTGAGTCCAATGACCAGGACCCGTTCCCGAAATGCAAGCCGGTAGCCTGCGGGAAAGTCCAAGGGATTCCCTTTCATCCAGGATTCCATCCCCTGAAGGCATAAGCGAATTAAGGAAAGGCAAACATGATCATCATGAATGCGGTGCTCCACATGAAAAAAGTGATGCCGTAAAGGATTGCCCTTCTCTTTGTCACGCATCGAACCAGAAGGCCCAAAAGCCCCGTTGCGATAGCCCCATAGAAAAAGATGAGCGCCCCTCCGCTGTTGTCCGGATTTTGACCGCTGTAAATCCAAACATAGAATCCCACCCAGAATCCCACGACTCCACCTAGAAATGCACATCCGGTGAAAACAACAATGCTGCCGAGACTCGGGAAGCGAAGCTTGCGGGATTTCTGATCGTCAGAATTGGTATTCGTTGACTCTTCCATTTTTCCATTTGTCCTTTGGTCCGCCCTAGCCCAAGACGACCCAAGCCTTTCGAACATTGGATTGAAAACAACCTTTCAAGCCGTATAAATCCTTAAAGGTCATTTTGCCATTATGCGGCAACATGTCTAATGCCTTCAAAAGCAGTTTCATCTAGTTGACTAATCTCCCAGTTATTTTGTAGGTTTAACCAAAACTGAGGACTACCCCCTAGAGCCTTTGAAAGCTTCATTGCCATTTTTGCACTAATGCCTCTCTTACCACGGCATATTTCATTAATTGTCTTCGGCAACACCCCGATATGTTTTGCAAGCGCCGATTGAGTAAGTCCAATCTCCTCAAGCTCATCCTGTAAAACTTCGCCGGGATGCACTGGAGTATAATGTATTTTATTCATTTTACGGCTCCTAATTCTTTAGTGGTAGTCGACAATCTCCACATCCAACGCATTTTCTTTTTCCCATTTGAAACAAATGCGATATTGGTCATTTATCCGAATGCTGCATTGACCCTTCCTCGTTCCTTTCAATTTTTCAAATCGGTTACCACGAATTTCCTGCAGATCCTGCATTGAGGTTACAGCTCACAGACGTGCAAGTTTTATCTGGGCTTTTCGGTGTAATTCCTTAGGTAGGGTTCGTAAAGCTTCCTTGGTGGCCCTACCATAATTTATGTCCTCAGTTCCTTTGTTCTTGGAGTTTCGAATGGCCATTTTGATGCCGAGGAGGATAGATACCAACTATACCGGAATCCGGTATAGCGGTCAATTGCTTTTTCAAGAGAGAAATTCGCCCTGCGCCTTCCGCCCTGGGGCTCCGCCCTGGGGTCGGACCACGGTATGTCCTTGATTATTCAGTATTAATCTCGCAAAAATAGGTGTTTGCAAGTCTTAGACCTTCATTTTCAAGCCCCAAAACGCCCTTCAAGGGTACCGCTGCACACCCAACTCATTGATTGAGTTTTTCTTACAAGGCCTATTCTCATAGCAAGAATAGAGTTCTAAGCCCTAAAACAGAGTTGGTTTCGTACTATTACTTCAGCATATCAAGTAGTTGCCTTGGTCCGACCCGGCCCACGCCCAAGTGGCCCAAGGCCCAAAAAAGGGATTGCGACACAGTCTCTGATGGGGGAGGATCAAGCCGGGGTGAAGTAAAGAAATCGGGGGCTTTAAGGTTTGCCATATTTTCTGTTATAAAAGGGGCTGAACTTTCGCCCAAAGGGGTGGGGTCGGCAGTCTATGAAAGTCAAAAAAATCCTTATCATTCTCTGTTTCATCATCCTGGTCTTTGGGGCCTCTCTTTGCGGCGCAGTCCTCTATTTTTACTACCATCCCCATGCCGTAAAACCGTTCATCGAAAAAACCGTTTCGAGAAGCACGCAAACGACGTGCACCATCAAAACCCTCTCCTACTCCCTCAGGCCCTTAAGGGTTAAGGCTAAAGGCCTTACCCTTAGGGCACTGGGGGATGAAAACGGTCTTCATCTGGAGATCCCCAGTATGGAAGCGGATATGGCCTTGTCAGGCCCATTCGGTCACAAGACCCTGAGCTTCACGAGCCTTAAAATTGACGGGTTTTCATTTCAGGTTTCAGAACAGGCAACGCTGCCCGGGATAAAGAAGAGGGAAAGGCGAAAGTCATTTCTCTTTCGGATGTTGAAAGGGTTTACCGCCCTGTTCCTTTTCAGAGATATTGCTCTGGAGGGAGCGCAATTGGTCAATGGTCAAGTTGCCGGCCGTTTTGGTGATAGGACCCTTCTGGTCAATGGGATTCATGCGGAGATGGATGCCGAGCACCGTATCGCCATCTCCGGGAACACTCAAATAGCCTGGCCTTCCCAAAATCTGCTCTTCAAAGCCCCCCAAGTTCACTTAATAACGAATAGGTCCATCTCATGGGTTAACCCAGAGATTGTGGCAACATTGACGGTTACAAATTCAATCTATGACAGTCCGCAGATGCTTGCGGAAGACCTGCAAGGAAAGGCCGAGATCACCTATTCTCACAAGAGGAAAGCATTTTTATTCGAATCCGCATATGCATACGCTAGGGAGGTCAGCCTCAAACAGGGAACCAACATGAAATGGCCTTCAATGCGCCTGGAGGTAAAGACGAAGGGTGTTTTCAACATACAGGAAAGGAGGCTCGAGGCGTCCGGCCTCGATTTGGGCGTAAACGATACCATGCAACTCAGGGGAAAATTGGAGATCGGATTCGGGGATAAGACAGACTTCAAATTCCAGATCCTGGATAGCCATCTCCTGCCCCAGGAAATACTTGCCCTCCTGCCAGATAGACTGAGAAAGGGATTGCCTCCCCTCACCATATCGGGCCCGGTGCAACTCAATGGCAGTATAGGCGGGTTGAGGGAAAGGGGGGAATGGGGTCTCCGTTCTGATCTACAGGCCTCGCTGAAAAGCAACCCCATCAGCTACCGTATGGGACGAATCAGGGTGTACAGTAGCGTCAGCGGAAGTATTGGGGCCAAAGGACGTTTCCCTGATGTGGACATAAACGCAAAAATACAGGGAAATAGAACCATGGTTTCGGGCGTGGGCTTCCAACCCGAACCTTTCAAAGTGGGGCTTTCCCTGTCGGGCAAACATCCCTTTTATCAGATCAATGATGTTTCAGTGAAAATCCCTCGCGCCAAATGGCGGGTGGGGAAGAAAGATATTCTTGTGGAGCATCTTAAAGTGCAGACCCGGAAAGGCAGGGTAGATGGACAGGAAAAGCGACTCTTCGTTCCTGAAATACAGCTTGATTCCTCCCTGTTGAAAAATCTTTTGATCGCTCTGGAGCTGGACAGAGAAAAGCTCAGCCTGGGACTTCAGGGAAAAGATACCCGTCTCATGGAATCGCTTTTTGCCCTAGAGCTATTCCCCCCTGGATGGCAAATCATTGGAAAGGATTCTCTTCAGCTAAATGCCGTCTTGAATGAGAGGGGAGATTGGGCCTTCACCTCTGAACTTGGGCTTCAGGATCTCCGGTTTCAAAACCAGGACGCCAGCTCCATGGGGGAAAACATTTCTCTCCATATGAAACTGGATGGCAAGCTTAACGCCAATCGTTCTCACATTGATGCAAAAGCAAACCTCAAGGTGGAAGAAGGTGAGGTCCTGTACGATCGTTTCTATCTGGATCTGAAGCGTAGTGCATTACTTTCATCTGTAGAGATTGCGTATGTTTGGCCCCAGAAATCCCTAAAACTGTCCAGGCTAAGGTGTCAATTGAAAGACATTCTCAACCTTCAGATGAATGGAACGGTTCATTTTCGCGCCCGAGAACCAAAAGTTCATCTCTCCGTCAATGTCCCGAAAACCCCGCTGAAACCCCTTTTTCATCATTTTGTGCTGGAACCATTCAAGGCAGAGCGGCCTTCTCTTGCTTTGCTGAAATTGGGAGGAACCATTGCCGGAAACCTGAATTTCACAGGGACTACGTCCCGTTGGATGGCTAAGGGACGTTGTCAGTGGCAAACGGGTGAACTCTCCTCAACCGAGGATATTTTCTCGTTCTCAGACATTGATCTCGACTTGCCCATCTGGATCCACTCTTCGCCACCAAGTCAGAACTTGGATGTCAAAAAAAAGAGATTGGGAGGAAGATTATCCATCGGGTCCTTTGGGCTCCGCCCCCTTCCCGTGCAATCTCTCAGTCTCCCGCTGGAGGCCAGCCCAGACCGGCTATCCGTGACATCATCCACGTTCATCAAAGTTCCTGGCGGGAAAATCGAATTGGGACCTGTCATGGGCAAAGACCTTTATCGTTCTCAGCGCTCCCTCAAGACTAGCCTTAGCCTAGACGCTTTCAAGCTTGATCCTCTCCTTACGGGCATCTGGAACCAGCCCATGACGGGGACTTTAGAGGGGAGACTGGACCCCGTACATTTTCAGGGCAACGCACTGCGCACGGAGGGGAACCTCATGGCAAGGCTATTTGGGGGTGAAATTCTTATCTCCGGTCTTGCTGCATCAGGGCTTTTCACCCCCACTCCTCTACTCAAACTAAACGCTAAGTGGCAGGACTTGCATTTGGGCGATCTAACCAGAGAGACTGCATTTGGCAAAATAGAAGGACGCCTAATGGGATTTGTGAACGACTTGGAAATTGCCTATGGCCAGCCCCAGAGATTTAATCTGCTGTTGGAAACAGTGAAGAAAAAGGGAGTGCATCAGAAAATGAGCCAAAAGGCTGTAGATAGTATCGCACAAATCGGAGGCGGCCAGAGCCCATTCATGGGAGTCGCTGGTATTATGACATCATTTTTCGAAGAATTTCCCTATGAAAAGATCGGTATCCGCGCATCCTTGGAAAATGATCTTTTTCGCATCAACGGGACCATCAGGGAAGGAGGCACAGAATATTATGTGAAAGGGAGCGGCGTTCCTCGGGTAAATATTATAAATGTGAACCCAGATAACCGAATCAGGTTTAAAGACATGGTAAAGAGGATTAGGCGCGTTGCCACTTCGAAAAAGGGCCCCATTATAGAATAGGTTAAGCAGGAAGTTGGGGGAAAAGTAAATTCTTCTTACTATTTACTGTTTACCGCTTACTCACTATAATAGTCAGAGGAGGTTGTTATGAAAAGACATATAAGACCGGTATGGGTACTCACCTTAGCTACAGCCATATTCATCTTCGCCTGTGTGACTATTAATATCTACTTCCCGGCAGAAAAGGTGGAATCCGTAGCAGGAGACATTGTGAATGATATCAGAGGCCCCGGGAGTGGTGAGGAAGAAAAACCTCAAGGCAAGGATAAGAGTTCCCTTCTCCGAAAGACTATGCTGGCCTTGACTCCCTCCCCCGTCTGGGCCCAAGAAGTGACGGACGTCTCTAACCCCACGATCCGATCGCTGAAAGAGAGGATGAGAAGTCGTTACAACCAGATGAAGCCCTATTATCAGAAAGGGATGCTAAAGGAAGGGAACAACGGCTATGTCTCCGTTGGGAGCACAACCGGTTTAGGGCTTAAGGAAAAGAGGGACCTGAACGCCTTTGTTGATGCAGAAAACAGGGACCGAAAAACATTGTATGTGGAGGTGGCCAAGGCCCTAAAGGTACACCCCATTGACTCGGCGCAGATTGACAAGGTTGCAAAGATTTTTGCCAAGGAATGGCAAAAATCTATCAGATAATAGATTCCTATTTACGCAAATTCTTCATCCCTCTGAGAACACATGTCACGATTACCTCGGAGTTGCTCTTCAATTTATGAAAGGGGACGAATCTGATGTCGCCCAGAAGTAAGGGAAGCCAACAATCGGATGGAAAGGTGCTTCAAAATGCTGCGGGTGTGCACGATGCAACGCTCTATCACCAAATTCAGAAGGCCATTACCGCTCACTCCCATAATTGCACAAAAAACCTAGAGTGGCTCTATGCCAATATGCACCCCTACTTCTTCATTACGATGAAAGAGGAAATCGGTGCGATCGTCAATCTGGCCTCCACCCTACCCAGTGTTGTCAACAATCAAAAGAGCATACTCGCAGACCAACGGGAAAAGCTCATTGTAGCCCGCCTGGACATTCCAGGTTCCCTTTATGACACGCTTAAATCCCTCCAGGAGCGAGAGATCTCCTACGCCGAAATGCTTCACTCCTACGGACCAGTGCCGGGCGCTGATAAGGCCCTAGAGATCCAACGGTTCGAATTCCAAAGGAAAAGCCAGGAGGAGATTACCTCGGCCACGAGAGTCACGGTTCCACGTCAAATCAAAAAAGAAGTTCTGGGCAAGCTAAAGGGCTTGTACCCAGGCTTTGACTTCAAGACATTTGATGAAGTTCTTCGCCTGATCTGGCTTAACAACGAATCCTACATCCGGATTTCCCCTCCAGAACGTATTGCTCGGCTCCTCTGGTTATACCAGCAGGGCAGGAGCCATGAGGGGCTTTATTTGGATGCAGAGCAGAAAACGGATGAGACCCCTCAGATGGAGTCCCGCATTCTATTTTCTGTAGAGAGTCCGCCGGGGATGGGTTTTTTGACCCAGGTTAGTGAGGTTTTTCAGCGGCTGAAGATTGGGGTTCAGCGCTCCTATACGCTCAACATCAGTACGGGTGTGACCCGTTACTTTCTGAGCACGCTCTACGTAAGAACTCTCGAGGACAAATTGGTGGAGAAGGACTCTGAACTCTTCCGAGAATTGAAGACAGAACTCTATAACACACAGATTCTTTCCACCACCCGGAGCACTTACAGGGAGTTTGTGGCAAACCGCATTATGACGGGAGAAGAGGCCTCTTTGACCAATGCATTTGTGGCGTTTTGTCACACAACCCTCGCCCACAGCCAACCAGACCGTTTTGATCTGGAGACCGTGAAGTCCGCCTTTCACTCAGATCCGGATTTCACGCTAAAACTTGTAAAACTATTTGAGATAAGGTTCGATCCGGAAGCCACAAAAAGAGAGGGCGCCTACAAGAAGGCATTGAGTAAAACCCTTCAAACTATCGATAGCTACAATACGGGGCACAAATATCTTGATGAGATCAGAAAAAGGATTTTTGTAACCTGCATTCTATTCATCGACCATACCCTCAAGACCAATTTTTTTGTCCCTGAAAAACATGCCCTCGCCTTTCGATTGGATCCTGCCTATCTGAGTGAACTGGGGCACGAATTTATTGCCGATCTGCCTCAAGACACCCCTTTTCGTATCACCTTCTTCTTTGGCCGCTATGGGATGGGCTATCATATCGGGTTCTCGGACATTGCCAGGGGCGGTTGGCGTACCATCATCTGTAGAAGCCATGATGAGTTCATCACAAACACCAACACCCTCTTCCGGGAAGTTTACGTCCTTGCCCATACCCAGCATCTCAAAAACAAAGACATCTATGAGGGTGGATCTAAGCTGACCGTTATCCTTGATGCAGAGGGGGCCTATTCTGATGAGGCTGTCACGAACCGACTTTATAAGCTTCAGTACGGATTTACCAACGCTTTTCTTGATATATTTGTAACAGAGAACGGCAAAGCAAAAAACCCAAATGTGATCGATTACTACGGCGAAGACGAGCCCATTGAACTGGGTCCCGACGAGAACATGCACGATAGCATGATCGAAGTGATCGCTCAGCAGTCCGTGAAGCGGGGATATCTTCTTGGAATGGGCATCATGTCAAGTAAACGCGTCGGGATCAATCACAAGGAATATGGGGTCACCTCTAGGGGCGTGATTAAATTTGCAGAGATCGCCATGGGTGAACTGGATGTGGACATGCATCGAGACCCATTCTCGGTGAAGATCACAGGGGGGACAGATGGGGACGTGGCGGGCAATTGCATGCGTCTTCTATTGGAACGATGCCCACGGGTACAGATCCGGAGCATAGCTGCCGGTGCTGGTGGCCTATACGATCCAGAGGGTGTGGATCTTCCCCACCTGGGCAAGCTGGTCCTCAAGGGTGATGTGGTCGATTTCGACCCTGGGGCGCTTCACCCTGGAGGCTTTATACTCTTTCGGAAGGAACGTCGAAAAGATGGACTGCGAGAACTCCATAAGAAAGTTGTATGCACTGACTCAGGAATCCATGAGCATTGGATCACCGCAGACGAGTTTTACAGGGAGTTCGAAGATCTTATCTTTTCCGTGTCAGCAGATCTTTTCCTTCCGTGCGGCGGAAGACCTGAGACCATTGACGAGAGCAACTGGCAAAAACTGTTTGAGAACGGTGGCGCCCCCACCGCTCGAATCATTTGTGAAGGGGCGAATTCCTACATCACCCCGGAAGCCCGTGATGAACTCCAGAGGCGAGGTATCGTTGTCCTGCGCGATGCTTCGGCCAATAAATGTGGCGTCATTTCCTCTTCTTACGAGATCATCGCCAACCTCCTTATGACCGAAAAGGAGTTCCTCACCCACAAAGAGGAGTATGTGGGAGATGTGCTCAAGATTCTAGACAAGAGGGCTGAAGAGGAGGCAAAACTCATTTTCAAGCGATATCATGAATACAGGGGTGAAGCCCTCTATACAGAGATCAGTGACGACCTCAGCAGAGAAATCAATGGGCACTATGCGAGGCTTTTTGCTCTTTTCCAGGATCAACCTGAAATCTCAGACCAATCCCTTTTCCGCAAAGTGATTCTGAATCACCTCCCTGCCTTCATCCGCCAAACCCCAAAATACAAAGCACGGGTGAAGAAATTACCACCTAAGATCAAATATGCCATTTTGGCCAGTGAAATCGCCTCTTTCATCGTGTACCAGGGCGGGTGGGAAGTTGATTTTATAACCAGGCTCAGAGAATACCTCAAAGAAAATCTCCTGGAGGCGAGGCTAAGCAGTTGAAAACTTGTCCTATTTCAGATACATTCTCCTAGCCTTTATTTTTCCGGTTGAGTCATTCTGAATCCATGGAAAAGATTGCCCCAGAAACCTACGACAAATATATCAAGGCCCTTATGGATATTAGTCGGGCCATCACATCCGATCTCTATCTGGAGGATATCCTCAAGCTCCTCGTCATGGTCACAGCAAAGGTCACCGGGGTGGAAATCTGCTCCCTCTGGCTGGTGGATGAGGATGCAGAGGGGAAAAAGATACGGCTCAAGGCCACCCAGGCCATTGATCCCGATTACGTAAAGGATAGATCTCTGAATATGAATGAAGGTGTGGTTGGCTTTGTGGCTGCTAATAACCAGCCCCTCATTGTTGAGGACGTGCTGAAAGAACCTCGATTCAAAGAAAAGGAGATGGCCAGAAAGTTGGGCCTGGTCTCCATGGTCAGCGTGCCCATGTATGTAAAGGAGGACAAGGTCATCGGCGTTTTGAACTGTTTTACGGCGAAATCCCACAACTTCTCTGAAACAGAGGTAAATCTCATAACCACTGTGGCCAACCAAGCTGCCGTGGCCATTTTTAATACGGAGCTCATGGTCAAAGAAAAGGTGATCCAGGAGGAACTTGAGACCCGCAAACTGGTGGAGCGGGCCAAAGAGGTTCTTATGCGCCGCCGCAACATGACGGGAGAGCAGGCCTACCGCTGGATGCAGAAACGGAGCATGGACTCTCGAAAATCCATGCGCAGCGTGGCCGAAGCCGTCCTCCTCTCGGATGAGATCTGAACCATCTCCTTCCCAAAGGCCCTCAAAACCACACCGCCGCCCTAAAATCAGAATTTGAAGTAGCACTTCAAAAACCTGAAATATTTAAGAAAAAACTCTTGACTTCATGGATTAGTATAGCTAAAAAATAGGGTTACTTTTTTGGCTTTACTAAAACTTTACACAAGGACGTGTGAGGTTTTGAGCATAGAGAGGACAAAGGCGTCTTTTCCCCTGTGGGGAAGAGGCGCCTTTAGTTTTGGAACTCAGTTCGCTTCGCTCACAATTGGAATTTTGGAAAAGTGGAATAGTGGAACGCTGGGTTCTGGCCTACGGCTCCGAGAGGAAAATGGGGTTATGGTCTATTGGAAAATCCCTCCTCATACGGAAGTGGAAATGCTTCGTGAATGGGCCGACTCCTATGAACCCACCAAATCCGTATGGGGGGTTTAAACCACTATTCCGTTATTCCACCATTCTATTATTCCCCGCCTGCCTCGCCTGCGCGAGAGCAATGGCGGGCAGGCATGTGCGAGGCAGGAACTCATATTTCGCAAAACGTAATTATTTTCAATATCTTAGAGATGGTGTAGGATTTCCGAGACATTTATTTACTAAAAAAGGAGGATATTTATGTCATTTAGTAAGCCAAATCGAAGCGCAGCAACGGTTACCACAACACGCGTTGAACCGGCACCCGTTTCCGGGATCTGTGTGACCTGTCTGGACGGGTGCGAGGGACCCTGTGAGATCGGGCGTTCTGCCCTCAAAGGGCGGGAGATGATCTATCCCCAGCCCTTCGGCAAGATCACCGCTGGGGCGGATAAGGATTACCCTGTGGATTTCTCTCACTTCAATATCCAGGGGACCTGCGTGGGGGCTGTGGGTGTTGAAGCGGACCCGGATGTGGCCACCTTCCCGGCCGTGGATTGTACGGCGGCGGTAGGCGCCGACGGGGGCATCCAAGTGGATTTCCCCATTGTTACAGGGGCTGTGGGATCCACGGATGTGGCACGAATTAATTGGGAGGATATGGCCGCAGGAGCCGCCATATCGGGTATCATTCTCGTAGCCGGAGAGAATATCTGCGGCATGGACCCGCAGGCCGAATTTCAAAACGGCAAGATTGTGAAATCGCCTGAAATGGAACGTAGGGTCAGCACATACAAAAAGTGGTATGACGGCAAGGGCGGACTTGTGGTTCAGGCCAATGTGGAAGATACAAAGCTGGGCGTACCTGAGTATGTCATCGAGAAGCTGGGTGTGGAGATCTTTGAGCTGAAATGGGGGCAAGGCGCCAAGGATATTGGTGGAGAGGTCAAACTCCCTTCCATAGAAAGGGCCATGCAACTCAAGGAGCGCGGTTATATTGTCCTGCCTGATCCCACAAATCCGGCTGCCCAGGAGGCCTTTAAGTCCGGCGGCATTTCTGATTTCGAAAGACACTCAAGACTTGGGATGGTGGAAGAGGAGTCCTTCCTCAAGGCGGTGGAGTATTTTCGCAGTGTGGGAGCAAAATATGTGACCCTCAAGACAGGTGCCTATCGTCCGGCTGATTTAGCTCGCGCTATCAAATACTCCTCTGAGGCCAAGATAGACCTGTTGACCATTGACGGCGCAGGCGGTGGCACCGGCATGAGCCCCTGGCGAATGATGAATGAGTGGGGGATTCCCACGGTCGAACTGGAATGCCTCACTTATCAGATGTGTGAACGCTTGGCCGCGAAAGGCGCATATATTCCGCCTATCGCTGTGGGAGGAGGGCTTTCACTGGAAGATCATATGTTCAAGGTGCTTGCTTTGGGTGCCCCCTACGTCAAAGCCGTTCTCTACGGCCGGGCCATCATGACCGCGGGTATGGTGGGCAAGACCCATGGCAAGATGATCGCCGAAAAGATGGAACTGGAAGGAGAGGATGCGGCTGATGGGTATGTGAAGCTCTTTGCCGTGGGTAGCCAATTGAGGGAGCGGTTCGGCAAGGATTTCAACGAGCTTCCACCAGGGGCCATTGGCATCTATTCTTATATTGACCGCCTGCGGCAGGGGCTTCAGCAGCTTATGGCCGGTGAGAGGAAATTTGCCCTGAAGTATATTGAACGAGGGGATCTGGTCTCCCTAACCAGGGAGGCGGCTGATGTGTCTGGTATCCCCTATGTGATGGACTCTGACAAAGAGGAAATAGACAAAATCCTAGGATGACCAAAAACTCTTTTTCTCGGTACTGTTTACTCGTTACTATTTACTCGTTACTTGCTACAGGAAAGGAGATAAGAATGCTGAACGTTATTTGCAAACACAATTGTAAAGACTGTTATGCCCTCAGGGTCTGCGCTGTACATGCCATAAAAGACCAGCAGAGTTCCATTTACGTGGAAACGGACGACTGCATTGGCTGCGGTTGTTGCAAAACGGCATGCGTGGTTTTCGGTTACAAGGCCTTGGAGGACAAAACACCTGAATGGCTTAAGGGGGCGGCATAGCAGCCAGTCATTGGTCTCTGGTCATTTGTCATTAGTCATTAGTTAGTATAAAGTAAAATGAAGACTTAATGCGAGTCTCCCACTGACTAGGGGACTCGCATTGACGTTTCCATCAATGCTTTTCCATTAATGTAAAATCGCCCAAAGAAGTGAGGATATTCTATGAACGGTTGGACGGGTCAGTGTCTTACGGTGAATCTCACTGAAAACAAGTTCCAGACAGAGGCGCTGCCCCAGGAACTTATGGAAAGATTCATGGGGGGTCGCGGTCTGGGCGTGAAGATTCTTTCTGACGAAATAGATCCCCGGGTTGACCCCCTCTCTCCTGAGAACAAACTCATCTTTGTCTCGGGTCCATTGGTTGGCACGGGTGCCGTGACTGGTGCCTCATGCAATGTGGTGACCAAGAGCGCCCTGTCTGGAACCATTGCCTGTGCCAAAATGCGGGGACACTTTGGGGCTGAATTGAAGTTCTCTGGCTTCGACATGATCATCCTGGAAGGAAAGGCTGAATTACCGGTTATCCTTTCCATCATGGATGACAGAATCAAAATACAGCCCGCTCCAGAATATTGGGGTCGCACCACGTCCGAAACCGAGGATCTATTCAAGAAGGGCCTCACAGACAAATGGGCGGGGAGGGAGACCTATTTGGTCTCCATCGGTCCTGCCGGAGAAAAACTTATCCCTCTGGCCAACATCATTAATGACGGTTTTTTGTCCGTTGGCGGGGCTGGCATAGGCGCTGTGATGGGCTCCAAGAATCTCAAAGCCATTGCCGTCAAAGGCAGCCATTCCCTCAACGTGGCCGATGGCAATCGCTTTATGCAAGTGGTAACCAATCTGACAAACAAAATGAACAGTGCGCCCATGACTTCCCAATCCATGTCCGCCTGGGGATCCGCTTTTTTTGTAGGCCTCTGCTATCAAAAAGGCATACTGCCATGGAATAATTTTCAGACCGCTTCATTCAGGGAATCTAAGGTTGTGGGAACGGGGGCCTTAGAAAACGCATTTGCCTTGAGAAGTAGGGGGTGTTTTGCCTGCCCCGTCGCTTGTATCAAAAAGACCGATGCGGATAATCCGCTGTTCAAGGGAAAAGGGATGGCGCCCACCTATTTGGCCATTGGGGCCCTTGGTTTGAATTGCGGTATTACCGATCTGACCATCATCGGTATGGCCAACATGATCTGCGCTGAGATGGGGTTGGACCCCATCGCAGCGGGAGGCACCATGGCCACGATCATGGAGTTGATGGGGAAGGGGATTATTTCCAAGGATGACCTCAAACTTGATCTCGAGTTTGGGCAGGGTGAAGAGATGTTGCAGGCCTTGAGTCTCATGGCCACAAAAAAGGGACATGCTAAAAGAATAGGACAGGGGGGGAAGGCCCTTGCAGAGGAGCATGGTCACCCAAACTCTTTCATGGGCGTCAAAGGCCTGCCTATGGCTCCTTTTGACCCGCGTGGGATCCAGGGCATGGGCCTGCACTTTGCCACTTCCAATTATGGTCCCCATCACCTCTATGCCTATACCTTCATCGATGAAGTCTTGAACGTTCACGAACACCTCGATCCCTGGACCCCTGAAGGAAAACCAGAACTGGTCAAAAGGTATCAAGATACGACCGCGATCATGGATTCCCTGGGGCTTTGTAATTGGCCGTTGATGGGATTGAAATTTAAAAACTTTGTGCCCATGGTCAATAGTTGTTTGGGGACTAGCTATAAGGGTGATGATTTACTTGGGATGGGTGAGAGCATCTGGAGCCTAGAGAGGCTGTTCAACCTGAGAGCCGGATTTGATCATACCCACGACACATTACCGGAGAGGTTTTTTGAAGAGCCGATCGCCGAGGGTCCAGCCGAGGGCCAGATCAGCAAACTGGATGAAATGCTCGACGAATACTACCACCTTCGCGGCTGGACCGAGAAGGGAGAACCACATCCAGAAACCTTGAAAGCCTTGGGACTCTGACCAAATAGATGTTGGTATCGTTGGCTGACCTCAACCCGACGAAGATTCATATTATAAAATCGTTAAGCGATTTTATGGAGGGCAAGGATGCCGAAGATTAAGATCGACCATAGAAAATGTACAGGTTGCAGGCACTGTGAAATCGCCTGCTCCCTTAACCATGTGGAAGGAGTGGCCAATCCCAGAAGGTCTCGTATCAGGGTCTACCATGAGGGGACCACCTACTTCCCCACTATTGCTGGACCCTTTGTGGATGCAGCTTGTACGTCAAAACATAACGTGGTGATAGGAGGGGAGACCTATGATATGTGCCTTGTCTGTCGCGCCTCCTGTCCTGAAAAGCCCTTTTTCATTGAAGCGGAGACAGGTTTTCCTTTGAAGTGCGATTTCTGTGGTATCCCCCCTAGCCCCTCCTGCGTGAGGTGGTGTAACACCGGCGCCCTCGAACTCATCGAGGACTAATCATTTTGGAATTCTGGGATTCAGGAATTCCGGGATTTGGGTATTTTTCAATTCCCCAATTCCTCAATTCGGAATCCCTTAATTCTTTAATCTCTTAATGTTTTCATATGAACAAGACCAACAAAAATAATGATGTTGTCGGGGCCGTGATGGTCGTTGGAGGCGGAATTGCAGGTATCCAGGCCTCACTGGATCTGGCCGATTCAGGCTACTACGTCTATCTCTTGGAGAAAGGCGCGTCAATCGGTGGGGTCATGGCGCAACTGGACAAGACCTTTCCCACGAATGATTGCGCCATCTGAATTCTGGCCCCTAAACTGGTAGAGGCCGGTCGGTCTCCCAACATCGAGATCATCACGAAGGCTGAGCTTTTACGTCTCGAGGGGCAGTCTGGCAATTTTATCGCCAAGTTTCGGCAGTGGCCCCGCTACGTGAACGAGGATCTCTGCACAGCTTGCGGCACATGTTCTAACTACTGCCCAATACCTATAGAGGACTCATATAATGAGGGGCTTTGCATGACCAAGGCCCTGCACATAGATTACCAGCAAGCCATCCCGGCCGCCTTTTATATCGACGAGAACACCTGTCTATTCTTGACAAGAAAAGAATGCAAACAGTGTGAGAGAGTCTGTCTCGCCAAAGCGATAGATTTTACGCAGCAACCGCGCGACGTGGATGTCAGGGTGGGAGCAGTGATTCTCGCGCCTGGGTTTGGCCGCATCTCTAAGGATGTGTTGTCAAGATATGGCTATGGAAGATCTGCGAATGTGATCACGGGTTTGGAATTTGAACGCCTCACATCCGCCTCGGGTCCCACCACAGGGGAGATCATTAGACCCTCAGACGATGAGCATCCCAAAAGAATTGCCTTTCTCCAGTGTATAGGCAGCAGAGATTTACCGAGTGGGAATGGCTATTGTTCATCGGTCTGTTGCATGTACGCCATAAAAGAAGCCCTGGTGGCTCGAGAACACGACCCTGATCTGGATATAACCATTTTTTACATGGATATGCGCACCCAGGGAAAGGATTTTGATTATGCCAGGGCTCGCGCCAAGGAAAAGGGGATCCATTTTGTCAGAAGTCGCTTTGGTGGCATTCAGACCAAAAAAGAACACCTTGAACTAAAATATGTGAATGAGGAGGGGAGACACTATAAAGAAGACTTCGACATGGTGGTGCTTCCCGAGGGTCTTGAGTCACCGCAGGGGGCTGATTCCCTTGCCAAAGCGGCCAATATCCACCTGAATCACTATGATTTCTGTAAGACCGACACCTTTTCGCCCCTTGAAACTTCCCGCGCGGGCGTCTTTGTGGCTGGGGCCTTTCAGGGTCCTAAGGATGTCCCCGAAAGCGTGACCGACGCAAGTGGCGCTGCGGCCCTTGCTGCGGAGGCCTTGTCCCATGTGCGAAACACCGGAGTGGCCGTAAAGACCTACCCCAGTGAAACGGATATAGAAAAAGAACCTCGCATAGGCGTTTTCGTCTGTTTCTGTGGCAGCAATATTGGAGGGGTCGTAAACGTCTCAGAGGTATCCGATTATGCGGCAACCTTGGACAATGTGGTCTTCATAGATACGAACCTCTATAGCTGTGCGCAGAATACCCAGGAACTTATCAGTGAGAAGATCAGGGAAAACCGATTAAATCGTGTGGTCGTGGCAGCTTGCACACCTCGTACCCATGAACCGCTTTTTCAGGAGACACTGAAAAATGCGGCCCTCAACAGATGTCTCTTTGAGATGGCCAACATCAGGGATCATTGCTCATGGGTCCACTCCCATCTCCCTAAAGAGGCAACGGAAAAGGCCAAGGACCAGGTGAGAATGGCTGTGGCTAAGGCGCGCTTACTCCGGCCTCTGCCCGAACAGACCCTACCCGTAAGCCCCAAAGCGCTGGTTATCGGAGGGGGCATCTCCGGGATGACAGCGGCTTTGAGCATCGCCAATCAGGGATTTGAGTGCTTTTTAGTGGAAAGATCACCAAATCTGGGGGGAAACCTGAAAGAGATTCGGTTTACGCTCCACGGTCACGATCCGAGGCAACTTCTTGCGAATATGGTGAAAGAGGTCATGTCCAATAAGCTTATCCACCTCTATACCGATGCCACCGTGAGCGAGGTATCTGGCTATGTGGGCAACTTCACAACCACGATCCGCACAGGAAGGGAATCTGAAGACTTGCACCACGGCGTGATCGTTGTGGCAACGGGCGGGGAGCCATATAAACCAACGCAGTATTTATATGGCAAATCGGAGCGGGTTATCACTCAACTTGAGTTGGAAGCCCTTTTGGCCGATCCCAAAAGGATAGACAAAACAAACCACATTATCATGATCCAATGCGTGGGTTCCAGGGGAGAGGACCTGACATATTGTAGCAAGGTATGCTGTGGTCAAGCCGTTAAGAATGCCCTTCAAATTTTGAAACATAACCCGGCAGCCCACATAACGATTCTCTTCAGAGACATGCGTACTTACGGACTCATGGAAGATGCTTATCAACGGGCTCGTGAAAAAGGGGTAAATTTCATTCACTTTGACAAGGAACTCCCTCCCCGAGTGTTTGAAGAAGAGGGTAGGCCCCGCGTGGAATTCCTAGATAAGTTCTTGGGGGAAAAGATCATCCTTGATCCTGAACTTATTGTTTTGAGCGTCGGGATCGGACCCGGCGATGTGGGGGAGTTGGCAAAATCACTTAAGGTCCCCCTCAACAAAGACGGATTTTTTCTAGAGGCCCACCCCAAGCTTCGGCCGGTTGAATTTTCTGTGGATGGCGTCTATCTTTGCGGCCTCGCCCATTCACCAAAACCCATATCTGAGGCCATTGCCCAAGCTCAGGCCGCAGCTGGTAAGGCATGTATCCAGCTTGCCAAAGGATACGTGGCGGTAGAGCCTATTGTCTCCTCAGTAGATCAGGAGGCCTGTATCGGATGCGGGATTTGTGAAAGTCTTTGTCCATATGCCGCGATTAGGATCGCAAAGGTTGGAAACAAGAAAAAGGCAGAAACGATCTCTGCTTCATGTAAGGGTTGCGGGATATGTGCATCTCATTGCCCCACTCTGGCCATATACTTGGGGAGCTTTAGCAACGAGCAAATCCTCGCCCAGATCAGGGCCTATGGAGATAAGGGTCCGTCATTAGCGATGAACCCATGAGTGATTGAGCCATGAGCAACAAGGAATCATTTGAGCCGAAAATACTGGGCTTTCTCTGTAACTGGTGTTGCTACGCAGCGGCGGACTCCGCTGGGATTTCCCGTTTTCAATATCCACCTAACATCAGAGTCATCAGGATCATGTGTACTGGTAGAATGGACCCGGTATTCATCATCGAAGCCTTTCGCGCAGGTGCTGATGGCATTTTCGTGGGTGGATGACAGTTGGGGGAATGTCATTACCAGGTTGGTAATTACGATGCCATCGTCACTGCCCATTTTAGTCGGAGGCTCTTAGAGATGGGAGGGGTTAATCCAGACAGATTTGCGTTGGACTGGGCTTCTGCTGCTGAGGCACCGCTCTATGTGGAAATCATAACGAAATTTACCAATCATATAAAGGAATTGGGTCCGTTGGGCGAAACGGAAAGGATCTCTCACGAAAAACTCAGCTCAAGGCTTTCAATGGCCAGCTCTCTAGCCGCTAATGTCAAATTGCGAACGCGTTTCGCAAAGCTCACACGTGCTTTTAGACAGAAAAACGACTATTCGGCGGAGCTCTTAGAGGCCGAAATGTCAGAGAGGCTTGACGCGGCGATCCTGCGTGAAATGGAAAAGCAGGAAAGCATGATTAGATCATAACCAGGACTTAGTCAGCCCACAGCTGAAAGGAGGCGCTTTTGGCCTTAGCGAGCCGGGACCTGTACCCACAATTCAAATTTGAAGTGACCGCCATGCCAGGCGGTGAGTTGGTGAAACGGTGCTTTGACTGTGGCACGTGCACCGGCGTATGTCCGGTCAGTCAAGCGGGTAGCGGGTTTGATCCCAGAAAAATTCTTCACATGATAAGAATGGGACTAAAAGAGCAACTCCTGAGCTCCCCGGTAATCTGGCATTGCACCCACTGTGATAGTTGTGCATTTGTCTGTCCTCAGAATGTGCGATTCAGTTCCGTGGTGGATGTGCTTCGAGAAATGGCCATGGCTCAAGGGTATCATGACGGCGTTGGACTTGATAAGTGGGGTACTGCACCGTGTAAGGCAGGTTGTCCGGCGCACATAAGTATCCAAGGCTTTGTGGCCGCAATCACAGAAGGAAGATATGAAGAGGGCTTGAAAATCATCAAAGAAGAGATGCCCTTCCCCGGCATATGCGGCCGCGTATGTCCCCACCCCTGTGAGGCAGAATGCAACAGGGGAAGGATTGATAAGCCTATTGCTATCGAATATCTCAAACGGTTTTTGGCAGATCTGGACCTTTCCTTAGAGCGTCCGTACATCCCCCCAAAAAAGCCGGCTAAAAAGGAGAGGGTTGCCGTGATTGGTGCAGGCCCGGCCGGCCTTACGGCAGCCTATTATCTTGCTATTGAGGGCTATCCCATAACCGTCTTTGAAAAGCTCCCTGTAGCCGGGGGTATGATGGTCGTAGGCATTCCTGAGTTCCGATTACCCCGGCAAATCCTTCAGGCTGAAATTGACGTGATTAAAAAATTGGGCGTTGATATCAGATTCAACGTGGAGGTTGGAAAAGACCTCAGTTTCAACGCAATGAGGAGTGAATACAAGGCTATTTTTGTGGGTATTGGATGTCATCGCGCTCTAAAACTTGGGATACCAGGTGAAGAGGAATGGGCTGGAGTCGTGGATGGCCTCACATTTTTGAGGGACGTAAACCTGGGAAACCCACCCATATCCAGGGGAAGATTGGTCATTATTGGTGGCGGAAATACGGCAGTTGATTGCGCTCGGGTGGCTAAACGGTTGGGTTATCTTAGTGTGACTATCCTATACAGAAGAACCCGTGAGGAGATGCCAGCAAGCGCCTGGGAAGTGGAAGAAACTATTGAAGAAGAGATCGATATCCAGTTTCTCACCGCCCCTGTGAAAATATTGGGCGAGAATGGAACCGTTTCAGGGCTCGAAAATATTCGCATGAAAATGGGAGAACCTGATGAGTCAGGTCGGCGGAGGCCTCTGCCCATTCAAGGGTCTGAATTCACCGTCCAAGCAGACACCGTCGTCACCGCCCTCGGGCAGTTACCGGATTTGACCTGGATACCTCATGATTTAGGGTCGTTCATTTCGGAAAAAGGTCTTTTAATGGCCGAGCCGCGAACTGGGATGACAAATATTCCAGGCGTATTCACGGGGGGCGATGTGGTTTCAGGACCTTGGACCGTTGTGGAAGCGGTGGCCTCTGGAAAAAGGGCTGCCATGGCTATGGATCATTATTTGAAGCGTAGCCAAGAAATGCAGGATCAGGACTGGAAAGGAATTGCGCTTGCCTCAGAGGGTGTTGAATTGAAGGAAAGGGAGTCTATGCCCTGTCTTTCGACTCCGGAGCGTAAAAGGACTTTTAAGGAAGTTAACCTGGGCTTCAGCGAGGAACAGTCCATACGCGAGGCCAACCGCTGTTTGAGAATATGTGGTATTCAAAAAGGTGAGGCCAAGTTTGGGGAATCCATGCTCGACCAGAAAAAAATCCTGCCAGATTCCTGACAGGATTCGCAATGGTGCAGGAGGGAGATCGTTAGGAGAATAAACGATCAATCATTCATGAGACTACAGCAACCGCTTCAGATTGCGCAACCTTGCGGGGTCTCTTCTTGATGGGAAGTTCTATGGCTGTTTTCTGGCTGCAATCCAGCCCTTTCTTACCGGAGAGCAGGGCAAGGAGCAATCCCTCCTCTCGGCAACGGCCCATATGTCCGCATTTCTTTTTGCTCTTCTCGAAATACTGCAAGGGGGCCGTGCAGTTGAAGGAACTGGCATGCACACTCCCCTCAACATAATCTGTGCCGTTATAGACGAGCTTCTTCTTGCCCCCCAGGATCTCTTTCCCAAGCATCAGGTCCGTGCAACTCTCCTGAAACTGGGGACATGCGGTGCAGTGCATATAAAATTTTAGTGGCGCTTGACAGCCAAATTCTAGGACATGAATCATTCGTGGGTTTCCATTCCCCATCTCTTCACTCCTTTCTCTTTCTCTTGGTCAAAATATGGATTGAATTCCGGTTTTGTTAGCTGTGCTAATAATATGGATGTATATTATTAGTAAAACTAATTGTCAAGTTTAAAAAAAGAGCGTTGCTCATATTTATCCAACGCGTCCCCTTATTTCACGTTGATCCAGATGAGTCTAGCCACCCCAGGGCCGGGATTTCTCCATTGGGAAGGCATTTCGGTTGTCAGGTAAATCACATCGCCACTTCGAATCGTATATACCGCCTTTTCCAGCTTCAGCTGTAATTTGCCTGACAACAAATAGCCCACCTCTTCCCCTTTGTGAATGAAGAAATGGGAGGGAAGGTCCTTATGGGGCGGGATTTCGATGAGGTAAGGCTCTGCTTTCAGGTCGAAATCTAAAGGGGTCATCCGTTTTGCACCTATGCTTCCTTCGGGCAAATCTGGAAATTTTACCTCTACGGCCTCTGCGGCTGGGAAAATAATCCTGTTCCTCATATCCGCAGACTCCTGAAAAAAGGAACTCACCTCAACGGAGAGGACTTCCGCCATTTTGAGGACTGCGGGCAGTGAGGGATATATGAGATTGCTCTCCACCTGAGAGATCGTGCTCGGCGTCACCCCTACAAGTTTGGCCAGTTCTGTTTGCGACAAGCCCCTTTTTATGCGAAACTCTTTCAAGCGCATTCCCAAGTCGATCCGACCTGTGGTTCGTCTTTCCAGATCAAAGGTAACATTCAGGTCTTTACGCCAGTAAGTGTATGGTCTATTTGGTGTATCCAGATCTCGCTTTTCAGCTTTTAGAATGGTCAGTGAGGTCACGCCTCTTCTAACAGACAAATCGATGGCCACCTGGGCAATCTGATTGATCTGGGCCCTGAGCCGCGGCGAATGGGCTCGCTTTTCAATGATCCAGTAGGCGATGGTGTTCAGTTCGTACAATCTGGGGCAGGAGTGGGCGTAAAAGTGGAGAATGTGCTCTTCCCCGCCCCAGAGTTCCTGCATACCGGTCAGACTTTCGAATACGAAACGCACATCCCCTTCCATCGTCCCGTGTATGCCATAGAAGGCATCCATGACCTTATCCTCTTTTCGCGGTTCATCAACCCTGACAATGGTGCAGGGCCAATCAGATTCCTTATCATCATAGAATTTCAGGAAGACCTCAGAACCCGCCCCTTTGCCATATGTGAAACAATCTAGGATAGTGAGATACGGATTCTCGGATAAAGTTCCTAGATTATCCAGAAGGTTTTTCGGAGATCGGTCAAAGCTGACATAGATGAGGGGTTTGTTCTGGGCCTGGGAGGCCAGAATAAAGTTCATACAAAACACGTATGCCAGACTGCCCGCATCATCATGCCACACCACATTATCGCCAATATAGAGGCCTCCAAGGAGGCGGTCCAATTGGCTCACTCCGGAAGCCACTCTTAATCTTTTTGACATCTTTACGCCCTTATTTTTTTAAATTATGTAATCGTCTCAATAACACCCCATATTATTCCATAACAGGCATAATCTCCAACCTTATTCTTTCAATTTCATCCTCATCAAGAATCTTCTGTCCACCCGAATCTCTCACATAGAAAACGCCCATCATCTTTTCCTTGTCCCTGTTAACCTTTGCAAACCTGATATCCAAAGCCAGGGAGAAGATTTCTTTTGCCAGATCGTAAAGCAGGCCAGTTCTACCTCCTGCACTTACTTCTATGATTGTAAAGAAATCGGAAGCTTCGTTGTCAATCTTTACCTTTTTGGGCGGGTAACCATAATCCTCACCCAAAGAAAATATTTGTCTTTCCTTTTTACTGATCAGCTCGTCCAGTGGAATTTGATCTTCAATTACCTGCAAGGCTTCATTCTGGATCTTGTTCCACATTCGTTCTTCGCGATAGGGATCCAGCGGATTGGTCACCTCGTAAACATCAAATGCAAGTCCGTTCTTCAAGGTAAAGATATTGGCCGATAGGACCTCGATGTTGTTGAGCGTAAAGACCCCCACCATTTTACTGAAAAGACCGGGCATATCATAAGTACACAAAATGACTCTGGTCACGGGGGCATTTTTCAGTTTCTGTAATGTCCATGCGAGCCTTTCTTTGCCCATGCTCAAGGCGAGGCGAAAGTGCTCTGCCATGTCCTCTAAGGGGTTACTCAGAAAGTATCTGGCGGATACCTGATCCATGAGATTCTGGATATCTTTTCTTGGAAATTCAGGCTTCAAGCGCTCGCTCAGCTTCCTCCTATTATCTTGTAGCCTTCTGGTCGCATCTGGTGAGGCCAGCAAGCCTCCTTCTAAGATACGCCTGACTTTAAAAAACAACTCAATGATCAGCATGGTCTTCCATTCACTATGGGCCAGAGGACCGGTGGCGATGCTATCCGCCACGGCCAGCAAGAAAAGCAATCTGAGGGTCTCAAGGTCTTGTATCGTTTGCGCTAACTGAACAGAGGTCTTTTCATCATTGAGATCTCTCCTCTGGGAAACGCGAACTAGAAGAAGGTGGTATTTAACCAGAAATGAGACCACCTGGGAAGCCCGACCATTTAT
>JASFEQ010000015.1:0-25864 GCA_050124735.1 Desulfobacteraceae bacterium
TGACCTTGATTACGGAGACCAATGTTCCCCACGAAGACAACATATCCTATTTCGGCAATGGCCATGACGAGGCACATATGGTCTACAACTTCGCCCTACCCCCCCTTGTCCTTTACACCTTCTACACGGAGGACGCCACGGCATTGTCCCAGTGGGCACAGGGCATAAAGAACCCCTCCAATGTGGCCACCTTCTTCAACATTCTGGATACGCACGATGGGATTGGTCTTATGGGTGCAAAGAGCATCCTTTCAAAGGAAGATATCCATTTAATCATTGAGAAGGCGAAAGAACACGGAGCCTACATCTCTTACAAGATGACGGAAGATCGTACTGAGGAACCCTATGAAGTCAATATCGCCTGGTGGAGTGCCATTAACCGCGATGATAGTGATGAAGATATGGGCCTTCTGGTTAAGCGGTATATTGCCTCAAGAAGCATTTCCCTGGTTCTTCAAGGTGTGCCGGGCGTTTATGCCCACGGCATCATTGGGTCATCAAGCGATCACGAACTCGTCGAGAGGACCAATCATAATCGGGACGTCAATCGCAGTGTGATCGATAGCAAAAGTGTTGCCGAGGGTTTTAAAGATCCTAACTCCAAAATCTCACATCTTCGCAGGGATGGGAGCAAGCTCAATCTTACCAGAACACGTGAGCGCGCCTTCCACCCGCACGGGGAACAACAGGTCTTAATGGTTTCACCAAGTGTTTTTGCGGTCTTGAGGACATCTCCCGAAGGGGATCAGCACATTTTGACCATGACGAATGTGTCTAAAAGGACGGTCCAAATAGAGATTTCTCTTCCTGATCTTAATATTCAAGAAACGCGCTGGTATGATTTATTGGCTGAAAAGGATTGGATTGCTGAAAAGAACAAACTAAGCGTGATTCTGGAGCCCTATGACGTCATATGGTTGAAGCCTTTCAGCGAATTATAGAAAGTGAGCGAAACATAGTCTGAGGATTTTGGATTTGTTCGGAAATTGGGATTTGTAATTTCCTTTCCAGCGAGGCTCTGCCGGAACTGCTGGTTTTTCTCATTTTGATGTTGAGTTATCAGGTCGCGAAGAGAGGGATAAGGATATGGCCAACAGTTTATATGTGACAGCTACCGAAGCGAGAAGTGGTAAATCAGCCATTTCTCTCGGTTTGATGGAGATGCTTCTGAGGCAAATCGAAAAGGTTGGTTTTTTCAGGCCCATCATCACCGTGGATCAAGAACGCAACGAAAAGGATAATGACATCGATTTGATTTCCTCATACTTTGACCTGGGGATTCCCTATGAGAAGATGTACGGCTATACAGCAGCAGAAGCAGGAAAACTGTTATCGGCACGTGGAGAAGGAGAGGTCCTTGATGGCATCATGAGGAAGTATGATCTACTGGAGGAGGTATGTGAATTCGTTTTATGTGAAGGCACTGATTTCGCAAGTTCCACCGCTGCCTTTGAATTGGATATCAATGCAGACATCAGTAAGAATCTGGGTTCTCCTGTCTTATTGGTCGCAAATGCGCATAAGAGGAGTGTAGATCAAACAGCGCGATCCATAGAACTGGCTCTGGACTCCCTCAACGATAAAGGATCTCATACCATCGCCACGATCATTAATCGCATAGCGCCTAGAGATGCCAAGAAGGCAATAAAAGCCCTGAAGATGAAGGATTCCATTCGTAATCAGCTTGTCTATTCTATTCCTGAAAATGAATCACTGGGCAGACCCACGGTAGGTGAAATCGCCGATATAATCGGTGCGGAAGTCCTATATGGGCAGGAACAGCTAAATCGACACGTCCACAACTTTTCAGTGGCTGCAATGCAACTGCACAACTTTCTGACAAGGATAGAAAGAGGTTCATTGATCATTACTCCCGGAGATAGGGCGGACATCATCGTTGCCTGTCTGGCCATCGTATCATCCACATCCATGGAAAATATTTCCGGGATCTTGTTGACAGGGGGATTGAAACCGCAGAAGGCCGTTTGGCGCCTGATCAAAGGATTTCCTCAAATGGTCCCTATCCTTAGCGTCAAAGAGAATACCTTTCCCACCGCAACAAGGGTGAATAAGATCCATGCCACGATTTCACCAGACAACGAACGGAAGATAACACAGGCTATAGCCGTCTTTGAAAAAAACGTGGATGTGAAAGAGCTAGGGGAAAACATCATTGCGATGCGCACGTCCATTGTTACGCCCAAGATGTTCGAATATGAGTTAATTCAGCGGGCGAAAGCAAACAAACAGCACATTGTGTTGCCAGAAGGTGAGGAAGAAAGGATACTTAAGGCGGCAGAAATACTTCTTCGGAGAGAGGTGGTGGATATCACGCTTCTAGGCAACGAGGAGTCGATAAGAGACAAAATTGTGCAGTTGGGATTACGAATGAACGCCGTCAATATTGTTGATCCTGTCACATCCAAAGTTTTTGATGATTACGCGCAGACTTACTATGAACTGAGGAAGCACAAAGGCATAACCATGGATAACGCAGGCGATGTTATGAGTGATGTACTCTTTTTCGGTACGATGATGGTCTATAAAGGGCACGCCGACGGTATGGTGTCCGGTGCGGTACATAGCACCGCAGCCACGGTTCGCCCTGCTTTCGAGTTTATCAAGACAAAGGCCGGATTTTCCATTGTCTCCAGTGTCTTCTTTATGTGTTTGCCGAACCGGGTACTCGTGTATGGGGATTGTGCTGTAAACCCCAACCCCAGTGCAAAAGAGCTTGCTGAAATCGCCCTTAGCTCATCACAGACCGCCAAAACCTTTGGCATTGAGCCTGTTGTAGCCATGTTGTCCTATTCAACAGGGGAGTCAGCCAAAGGAGAGGACGTGGTCAGGGTTCGTGAAGCGACTAAGATAGCCATGGAATTGGCTAAGGAGTCGTTTCCCGGCCTAAGAATCGAGGGACCCATCCAGTATGATGCAGCGGTAGACGCGGGAGTCGCAAAAACAAAGATGCCCAAGAGTGAAGTGGCGGGAAAGGCTACCGTGTTTATCTTTCCTGATCTCAATACGGGAAATAATACCTACAAGGCGGTCCAGCGGTCTGCAGGGGCTGTGGCCGTTGGACCCGTGCTTCAGGGTCTCAAGTATCCAGTAAATGACCTGAGCCGGGGATGTACTGTCCCGGATATTATAAATACCATTGCCATCACTGCCATTCAGGCACAATCGGAAAAAGCACCACATAATTAATCCAGGCGATTCCTGTAAATTCTGTGATCCTGTCTAAATGCTTGAAAAGTTATAAGGTTTGGAATGAAAATACTAGTCATAAATACTGGCAGTTCTTCAATCAAGTATCAGCTCTTCGATATGGCGCACCAGGGAATACTGGCTTCTGGGGTGGCAGAGAAAATTGGTGAAGAGAAGGGTGTCCTTACCCATAACAGGTTCTTGGCCACTGGTGAAATGACAGAAAAAGTGGAAGAGGGTAGAATTGTTGATCACCATGAAGGCCTGAGCCGCATTGTGGATTTATTGGTCGATCCGGAGCAGGGGGTCATTCAGGATAAATCTGAAATCTCGGCTGTAGGCCATCGCGTGGTCCACGGTGGGGAAACCTTTCGGGCACCGACAATAATTGATGAAAAGGTCATACAGGCCATCAAAGAGAACATCCCTCTGGCCCCTTTACACAATCCTCCCAATCTGGTGGGGATTGAGGTTGCGAGAACCATCTTTCCAGAAGCACCGCAAGTGGCCGTATTCGATACGGCCTTTCACCAGACCATCCCCATGGAATCATTTCTCTATGCTATTCCATTTGAGCTGTATGAGAAGCACAGAATACGCAGATACGGTTTTCATGGGACCTCCCATGTTTACGTGGCAGAAAAAGCCGCAGAATTCATGGGGCACCCCTTAAAGGACTTGAATCTGATAACGATCCATCTGGGCAATGGGGCCAGCATGGCAGCGATCAAAAAGGGGAGAAGCGTGGATACCACCATGGGCATGACACCCCTAGCTGGATTGGTGATGGGGACCCGATCCGGTGACGTGGACCCAGCACTGCCGTTTTTTCTGGCTGAGCATCTGGGGATCTCTGTCAAAGAAATTGACGATCTTTTGAATAAACAGAGCGGACTGAAAGGAATTTGCGGATCCAATGATATGAGGGAGGTTATCGAGAAGAAGGACGAAGGCGATGTAAAAGCAAAACTTGCTCTAGATATCTACACCTACCGTATAAGAAAGTATATTGGTGCATATTTTGCGGTCTTGGAGCGTCCGGATGCCATCGTTTTTACGGCAGGTGTGGGCGAGAATTCTCCATTTATTCGTGAACGCTGTTGCCAGGGCCTCCACAAACTGGGCATCGAGATTGATTCAGAAAGAAATAACCAAACCCTGGAGGGAACTCGAGAGATTAGTCCTCCGGACAGCCCAGTCAAGGTCCTGGTGGTTCCCACCAATGAGGAACTGGAGATTGCAGAGGAAACAAAGACTGTTCTAGAAAAAATAGGGGACGTCCTTACATAACTCAATAAACCCTATACACTGTAGAATGAGAAACAAGCCATGCCTAGGTTAGCCCGCCTTGACGCTCCAGGAGTCTTGCACCATATTATGATTCGGGGGATCGAGGGTAGGAACATATTTAGGGACAATAAAGATCGGGATAATTTTCTTGGAAGACTTTCTGATCTCCTGCCTGAAACCAAAACGGGCTGCTATGCGTGGGCCCTTCTCCCGAACCATGCCCATTTCTTGTTGAGAAGTGGATCTGTTGGAGTGTCGACGTTAATGAGGAGATTGCTTACTGGATATGCGGTTACGTTTAATCGACGACACAAAAGGCATGGCCAGCTTTTTCAAAACCGTTACAAATCAATTGTTTGCCAGGAAGACACCTATCTGAAAGAGTTGGTTCGTTATATTCATCTAAATCCACTAAGGATGAAGATTGTCTCTGGCTTGTATGAGCTTGGCAAATACCGTTATTGTGGGCATGGAGCATTGATAGGGAGCCGCAAACTAGACTGGCAAGATACAAGGTACGTGCTGTCCTATTTCGGGAAGAAAGTGGGACAGGCCAGAAAGGCATATTTTTCCTATGTTAATGGTGGAATTGAAAAGGGACGACGCCCGGAATTAGTTGGTGGAGGGTTGATCAGAAGCCTCGGCGGATGGAAAGAGATTAAGAAGATACGAAGCGGCGCAGAAAGTCGCATTAAGGCCGATGAACGGATATTGGGAGGAAGTGATTTTGTTATGGAAGTTCTGGCAGAAGCCAACGAAAGGCTTGATCGCCAATATGAGTTGAAAAGTAAAGGGTATGACCTAGCAGATCTAGCTGATAGAGTAGCAAGCTTATACCGGATCGATCCGGCTTATATTTTTTCAAGAAATCGCCGGAAGGGTAGGGTGGAGGCGAGAAGTCTGCTCTGTTATTGGGCAAACCGGGAGTTAGGGATGTCATTAACAGATTTAGCGAGGTCTTTTGGGATGAGTCCAACTGGTGTTGGGTACGCGGTTGCGAGAGGGGAAAGGATAGCGAAAGAGAACAATTATCAACTTATCGAGTGAGTTATTGAGTTATGTAAGGACGTCCCTCATTTGGTCAAGGAGAAGTTGGTATGTTGAATAAAATTGATCCGACGAAGACGGCAAGTTGGGAGGCCCTCTCTGGGCATTTTGAGAAGATGAAGAAAGTTCACATGAGGACCCTCTTTGCTGAGGATCCGGAAAGATTCAAAAAGTTCTCCATGCGGTTCAAAGACATACTTGTGGATTACTCCAAGAACATCATAACAGAGGAGACCTTAAGGCTGCTGATTGGGTTGGCTGATGAGGTTGGCCTAAGGGATGCCATCAAAAAGATGTTCACTGGAGATAAGATCAATGAGACCGAGAATCGGGCCGCGCTGCACACGGCCTTGAGAAATCGAGAAAACAGGCCCGTTTATGTGGATGGCGAAGACGTTATGCCGGAGGTGAATGGGGTCTTGAAAAAGATGGAGGTATTCTCAGATAGGGTCGTGTCCGGAGAGTGGAAGGGTTTTACGGGTAAGGGAATGACCGATATCGTGAATATAGGCATTGGGGGTTCAGATTTGGGGCCAGTCATGGTCACGGAATGTCTGGGACCCTATGCAAGAGAAGGCCTCTCAGCGCACTTTGTCTCAAATGTGGATGGAACGCATATTGTAGAGACTCTAAAAAGATTGAACCCGGAGACCACGCTTTTCTTGATTGCTTCAAAAAGCTTCACAACACAAGAAACCATGACCAATGCCCTTTTCGCCAGAGAATGGTTTCTAAGGCATGCAAAGGATGAAACGCATGTTTCAAAGCATTTTGTGGCCCTTTCGACGAATACGGAAAAGGTAGAGGCGTTCGGCATCGACAAAGACAACATGTTTGTATTTTGGGACTGGGTAGGGGGCCGTTACTCTCTCTGGTCAGCGATTGGGCTCTCCATAGCCTGCTCCATTGGATATGAGAACTTCATTGAACTCCTGGAAGGTGCCTTTGAAATGGACAGGCATTTCAGGGGATCGGTATTTGAGGAAAATATCCCTGTCATGTTGGCACTCATCGGCATTTGGTACAACAACTTCTTCGGGGCACAGACCGAAGTTATCTTACCCTATGACCAATATATGCACAGATTCCCTGCATACTTTCAGCAGGGTAATATGGAGAGTAACGGGAAATCGGTAGATAGAGGTGGTAAAAGGATCAATTATCAGAGCGGCCCGATTATCTGGGGAGAACCGGGGACGAATGGCCAACATGCCTTTTATCAATTGATCCATCAAGGGACGAAGATGATTCCCGCAGATTTCTTGGCACCCGCAATCAGCCACAATCCGATCGGTGAACATCATGACATACTGTTGTCAAACTTCTTCGCACAGACCGAGGCCCTTCTAAACGGGAAAACCGAAAAGGAAGTCATTGGAGAACTGAGGAAAGAGGGTAAGGGAGATGCTGAAATTGAGAAATTGTATCCCCACAAACTCTTTGAGGGCAACAAGCCCACAAATTCCATCTTATTCAAAAAACTGACACCGAGAGTTCTGGGCAGCCTGATCGCCATGTATGAGCACAAGATTTTTGTCCAGGGTGTTATCTGGAATATTTTTAGTTTTGACCAATGGGGCGTGGAGCTTGGCAAGCAACTGGCAAAGAAAATACTGCCAGAGTTGGGAAATAACAAGCCGGTTGATTCCCATGATTCCTCTACCAATGGATTAATAAATGTGTTTAAGGAGATGAGGAAAGAGGGATAAGATAGGAGCATCTTATGAGTGCACAGCAATCTATCCTTGAGGAGATGCGGAACCAGGCCCTTGAGATCTTTCAGGCCGCCCTCCGAGCTGTGGAGCCTGTGGACGCTATTTTTAAGCATGTGAGGATGGAGGGTGAGAGCCTCCTAATCGGGGAAAGGCGCCTGGAGCTGAGCAGGTTTGACAGGGTACTGGTTGTGGGCGCAGGGAAGGCGGATGCACCCATGGCCCAGGCCGTTGAAAGCCTTCTAGGCGAGCGTGTCTCAGACGGCATCATTGTGGTCAAAGACGGGCACGGACTTCCACTCCAGCGCATCAGGGTTCATGAGGCGAGTCACCCGGTTCCTGACGAACGAGGTCTTGGAGGCGCCGAGGAGATTCTCTCGCTGGTTAGTGGGGCAGGAGAACGAGACCTGGTCATCTGCCTGATTTCTGGAGGTGGGTCTGCGCTCCTTGTGGCACCTGCTGATGGGGTGACACTAAAGGACAAACAGCAAGTCACGCAGCTCCTGTTGGCATGCGGGGCGAGCATACATGAGATTAACGCTGTTCGTAAACACCTATCTCGAGTCAAAGGCGGAGGCCTGGCACACGCTGCCCATCCCGCCACACTGGTGAGCCTCATACTCTCGGATGTGATCGGGGATGACCTGGATACGATTGCATCGGGCCCTACAGTCCCTGACTCCAGCACCTTTCACCAGGCAGAGCAAATACTGGAAAGATATGGGATATGGGATCAGGTGCCAGGGTCTGTGAGGATGTATATGGAAAAGGGGGTCAAAGGGGAAATAGGGGAAACCCCCAAACCAGGGGATCCATCTTTCCAAAGAGACGCGTGGGAGCTTGTGGGTACCAATCTTCAGGCACTCAAGGCCGCGAGGGAAGAGGCGGAGCGCCTGGGTTATCGAACGATCATCTTATCGGGTATGATGGAGGGAGAGGCCCGTGAAGTGGCCAAGGCCCATGCCGCCATTGCAAAAGAGGTTCTCAGCTCGGAAAATCCCATTGCACCTCCCGCCTGTGTTCTATCCGGAGGAGAGACCACAGTGACGCTTCAAGGGGATGGGAAGGGGGGACGGAATACGGAATTTGCCCTGGCATCGGCGATCGCACTGGACGGAGTGGAGCATGTGATCGTTTTGAGTGGGGGTACAGATGGGACAGACGGGCCTACAGACGCTGCGGGCGCCTTCGCTGGTGGAGAGACCGTTCCTCAAGCCCGAGAAAAGGAACTTGATCCCGTCGATTATCTTCGACGAAACGACTCCTATACTTTCTTTGAGACCTTAGGCGGCCTGGTGATCACAGGACCCACTCGGACCAATGTGATGGACGTGTGTATAATGCTGATGCGGAAGTAGAAGGAAGATGTTGTTGCGAGCAAACCTCCTCGATTATCTAATTACCATAAGGTCGGGGGTCAATAAACCCACCTCGGTCCTCCTCATAAGATAAATAGGACGGCGAATCATACATTGGCCAGAGATAGATTTGGCGGTACTCCAGCTTGACGCAAGGGCTGGGACACTTGCCAGTCCCTTCGACTGCCCGACCGACTACCTTCCCTGCCACAGTCGTTCTGCGGCCTTTCTCATACACTTCCGGTTCCAAGTGCCCGTTGTATAATAGGAGGAATCCTCCATCTGAACGACCCCTAGAGACAGGCATCTCATCTCGTCCCAACGGTGTCTGGCGCACGGTCATGTTCGCTACTCCTGCGATGTTCTTGGTCTCTATGATATACCCCCCTAAAATCACGGTCTTGCCCTTGTACCTATCCGTTTCCTGCGCAAGGGTCTTGAATGAAACGCGTTCTGACTCAGCTTTAACCTGTTCAGATATGACTGTGCGGGAGACACAAGAGCAAAAGGCGGTGTATATAAAGATTAACATTATAAGCAACAGGATTCTTATCATATTCATGGCTTCCTCCTCATGGATCCAATCGCGAATTGAAGCTCGTTCTGTATTTTCACTATCATCTTCTATAAGACATAATAATCATGCTTTACCGTTGTTCAACATCTCTCGCATTGAAAATCTCGGGCTGGTTTGTAGCATAGTAATTAACCGGGTTACTCTCCTCATCAACAACATAAATATTGATCATATCGCCGTCCCTAATTTCAGGGCCATCCATTTTTGCAGATTCTGAAAGCTTCCAGGCCAGTCGCCATGCAAGTACATCTGAGTCTAAAGGTTTAACTTCTTCGGGTGGAACATAGTCTGTTATCAGCTCGGAATTGACCATCTTCTGAAAATGGACCCTGAAGCCCCTTCTTTTCTTCACCCAATTCTCATCAATGATCTTTAAGGCTTCCTTTGTTTTCATCTCTACTCTCCTCTGTTGCTTGTATCTCCTTCAACCTACTAGTGAAACCATCTAATAATATGCACCAGGCAATCCATTTTTCACCCCCACCCCGCCTCCCCCTCTAGGGGGAGAGTTAGGTGGGGGTAAATATCACATTTATGTGGCCATTTCGGGGTCATTTGGATTTTGAGAGGCGTTCTCATAATAAATATGCACATCCCGCTGCGGGTGCGCGATGACAATGCCCTCGGCATCGAATCGCAATTTTGTCTTTTCCAGCAACTCACATCGGGTTTTCCAGTATTTCGGATTATCCACCCAACATCGGCCCCCGAGCTCCACACAGCCGGCGGCCAAGTTTAGTACCCATACCGCGGGTCTCGGGTTAACATTGACCCGCGGATCTTCGATCATGATGGTTTCAAGCACCTGTTTAGCCTTCATCAGGTCCTGGTCGTACCGGATACCCACGTTAAGTTTGATCCGGCGCGTGCCGGTAAGATGGTAGTTTTGAACAATGTCATTGACAATCTTGGAATTGGGGACGAAGAACGTCTTTCCGTCAAAGGTCCTCATGCGAGTATTAATTAATGATGTGGCTTCCACTTTTCCTAAAAGATTGCCCGCTTTGACCACCTGCCCCACCTTGAAGGGAAGGGACGGAATCAAAGGCCGGAAAACGATGATCACCCCGATCAGGGCCAAGGTAATCGCGATGAGCAAACGGCGAACGACGATGGTATGCATACCCGCATGTTGAAGAGAGACTGCGACCACAAACACAACGATCAGAATAGAAACGATATTGGCTATGGTGGCGATCAACGCCTCCTTCGCGATGAATTTTCGAAAGAGGATTTTGAGGTACTTGTGGCAATATTTAGCTATGATCAACCCCACTACCAACATGGCCAAAGCCAGCAAGATGTTAAACCCATACAACATTACGACCTCTTGGAATCTTTCTAACTCTAAGATGTCCTGTTCCATTTCTAACCTCCCCCCAGCATTAAAACATTGAGTGGATCTACGGGGCTCACTAAATAGAAATTAGCCCCGTATGTCAAACGAAAACCAGACAAAAACAGGGTACGCTGCTGCTCAAATGGTCAGGGAGCCAGAAGGGGTTTACTGAACGATCCAGATGGAAAGCCCGGCAGAGTGATGCAGAATCTTTCTGGTGACACTGCCGAATACGAAGGCCTTGAGGCCTGAGAGACCTCGCCGTCCCAAAACGATTGTGCCATATCCCTTGCTTCGAGCCTCTTTAAGAATATCGTCGGCAGGACTTCGGCTCCCATCCACCACTCTGGTAGTTACCTGTTCCTCCGTGAGTCCCGCCTCAAAAAGCATTTCCCTGGCCTTTTCCATGTATGGTGCAACCCGCTTTCCCGCCTTTTCCTTGTAGAGCCGCTGAATATCCGACGCGTCCTCCAGAACTTCGATAGGGACGTATCGGGTCAAATGCCTCATGGTATGAAGAATGGTTATGTGGCAATCTGTTCCAGAAAGCATGAACCCGGCATGATCCACGGCCCTAAGGGCATTGTCAGAACTGTCTAGACAGACCAATACTTTTTTTGACTCGACTGCGCCTCCCACGATCCATACGGGGCACTCGGTGCATTGCTCCACAAGGCTCTCCGAAACTCTGCCCATGAAAAAGGTCTCAAGATCGCTTTGCCCCCTCCGTGTGATGAGGACCGCATCCACCACTTTGCGGTCTGCCCAGTTGCAGACATCTTGGGCGATTCCCTTCTCCTTTTTACGAAAAATGGCCTCGATACGCTTCTCACTAAAACCCTTCTCTATGAGCGCATTCTTGGCCTCTCTTAAAAGTCGCTCGGCCTTGTTCAACATTTTCTTGTCTCCTGAGGCCATCTGGGCGTAAGTCTGCTTATCGATGGTCTTATCGTCAATGAGAACGGGTGGGAAAGAGGGCATGATATAGATGAGACTCAGATTTAGATTATGCTCATGCCCAAAGATCTGCATAACATAATCCAATGACTTTAGCGCATTTTTGGAGCCGTCCAAGGGTATAACAATCTTTTTGGTCAGTTCTTCCATGGTGTTTCTCCTCTTATTCAGGCCAGCAATAGGTCAATTATTTTTTGCCCTGTATTTCTCTGTTTATAAAACCGAGCAGATTATGGCCCAGGCGATTGGAAGGATGCTTGGCTATCATCTGCTCGGCAATGGACTTCGCTTCCTGGTACTTGCCCCGCTTCAAGTAGAACTGAGCAAAAGCATTAAGGAAGTCCAAGTTGTCAGGCTCGAGCTCCAGGGCCCTTTGCAGGGCGGCCTGGGCTTCCAGGTCCTTATGCAGGAAGTCAAGAAGTAGGCCCAGGTTGTAGTGAACGCGACCGCGCTTCGGCAGTCCTCTGGAGGCCATAGAAAGGTAGAGGGAGGCTTCCTCATATTTCTTCCTCTCCGCAAGCAGCAACCCTAAAGAGTAATGCACCTCATGGAGCTGGGGTTGGGCTTGGACAACTTCACGCAGCAGCCCTTCAGCCCCGCTGTTCTTGCCCATCCGGTTATATACCATGGCCAGATTGACCTTGGCCGGATAGAACTGATCGTCAATCCGAACGGCTGCCTGATACGCTTTAACGGCCTTTTCCAGTTTCCCCAGATTCGCGTACATGTTCCCCAGATTATGCTGGGAGGCTGCAAAATCGGCAGTGTATTCCATGGCCTGGCGGTATTCGTTCAACACGTTCTCATATCTCTTGGCCTGATTGCCGGTGAGTTGTCCGGGCGGGAGAAGTGTCAGCTTATTGGCTGCCTCGATTCGGACTGCCTTCACAGGATCATACAGCAATGGAACAACGAGGCGAATGCGTTTTTGAGGGGGCAAGGCGTGCAAGTTGCGGACTGCCGTCTCACGCATGAGTGGCTCCTCATCAGACAACGCGCGCTCATAGGCCTTGGCAATCTCCTCCCCAGAGTAGGATCCAAGGAGGAACAGCGCGGTAGCCCTGACAATCACGGGGAAAAGCCGGTCGTCTGAGAGCCGGATCAGGTCTGTTCTCGCCTCTGGCAGTCCTTTGCGTCCTGCATCCAGGATGGCTCCATAATGGGGCTTGTATTTGGTTCCATACCATTTGGTGATGTGATCCACTGACCACTTGTTTTCTTTGTCTATGTGGCAACGGTTGCAGGCGTTGGGTGTACCGATGGTGATGCTCAAATCCGCCCTTGGTACCCGGAAGCTGTGATCCGGTCGGTAATCAATACCCATGTAGTCGCGGCCAGGCATGTGGCATTCCACGCACTGAGCGCCCGTGCCCACATCAAAAAGAATCTTGCCATCAGCGGACTTTATGGGCTCTCCCTTCTCCCCTTCTTTCTTGTGAAAGTGATGATCACGGGTGTCATAGATATCCCCCCTGTGGCACTGGAGGCAAAGATCATTGCCCTTCTTGATGCGTTTTATGCTGTGTATATCGTGGCAGTCAGAGCATCGCACATCGCGATCATGCATCTTGCTCTGGATAAATGAACCGTAAACATAGACTTCTTCGAGAATCTGCCCGTCGGCAAAGTACATCCCCTCACTGAGGAGCTGGGGCACCGCATAATCCAGCAGGATCTTGATATTATGGGTGTTATCTCCCAGTGACATGCGGCGTGAGTGACAGGGGGCGCAGAGTTCAACCTGCTGCCGGGAGTTCATGCTAGCCGTACGAACCACCAGTTCACAGTTGGCTGAGTGCGGTCGGCCCATGGCCGGAAGCTCCGCCCATTTCATATGCAGAGAACCAGGCCCGTGGCAGGCCTCACAGCCCACATCGATGTCCGACCAGGTGGTCTGATAGGTGTCTGTTTCCAGGTCGTAATTTTTTTTGAGATTGGTGGAATGGCATTCCGCGCACATACCGTTCCAGTTTTGGCCGGCGTTGGCCCAGTAAAGCCAGTCTTCTGGGTCGAGCGGGGCATCCGGGTAGAGGTGGTACCACCTTTTTTCTCGGTCATCCCAGGCAATGGGAAGGCACTGGAGACGCCCGCCAGTGAAGGGAACCAAATACTGTTGTAAAGGATAGAAGCCAAAGGTGTATGCAATTTCATGGTCACCCATTTCGCCCTTCGGGCCCTGGGTGTGGACATAAAACCTCCCGTCTTTGCGATAGAAGCGGGAAACGACGCCAAAATGCTCAAAGGTGGTGTTGTTGAAGTCGCCTAGAACGGTCTCAGGGGTTGCCAAATCCATGGCCCTGTCATGGTGGGAATTTTCCCATTTCTCGTATTCCTGTTTGTGGCACGACTTGCAGTTTTTGCTGCCCACGAACGTGGCACCAGGCGTTGCTTCAGAACGCTCTTGGGTGCGACCACTGTATTTGACTTTCAAAAGATATAGCGGCGGAGACAACACGATAACCAGCGTGGCTAAAATGCCTATGATTTTCCAGCGCGTCATATGATTCATGATTGAGGATACCGAATTAGCTTCTGAGCTTTTTTAGGGTTTCAAGTATCTTTCGGATAGGTCAGCTGTTCGGCCCGAAATTCAGTGCGTCTAATCCTTTGGCCCGTATTGACTTTCACCACGTTGTTTTCAATAGAGATCGCATAAAGATCCAGGGCCCGGGGGGCTGGTGTATTTATCACATTGCCCCTAATGTCAAAGGCAGATGAATGACAGGGACAAACAAATTTCCTCTCCTCTTCCATCCAGGGAACGGTGCAGCCAAGATGCGTACACTTGCGGGACAGGGCTAGAAAGCCACCGTCTTCGAGCCGGCAAAGATAAAAGTGCCCCATAGGGAACGCAGTCACCGTGTTCAGAGCAAACGCATCAACCTGACCGGCCGCAATAATGTGGCCAAAACCTCCCTCTGCCATAAGCGGTTTACGGGGCCAAACGAAAGCAATGATGACTCCTATGAATTCGGCTACCGCAAGGAGCCCTAAACCCACCCAAAGTTTGGTTAAGAATGACCTTCTGGAGAGCTCAGGTGGAGTGGTTGTTGATTTAGCCTTTGTTGACATATAAAGATAAATCCTTGATTTTTTCCCTAATGCTTTAGCCCAAATACCGCATTTTAGCCTTGCTTTGGTGGTATCCCCAGGAAGTCATTCCCGCGAAGGCGGGAATCCAGGCTAGCATGAAATGTTTTCGTATGGATCTTGCCAGTGGGGATTCTTTTCCTCTATTAAACGCAACTTCCATGCCCTACGCCATTTTTTTATTCGCTTTTCTCTGGTGATTGCAGCTTCAGCGTTATCATGGACTTCGTAGTAAACGAGCTTCTTGACACCATATTCCTCGGTAAAGCCTGCCACCAAATCATTTTTGTGCTGCCACACTCTTTTTACCAAGTCTGAAGTTACTCCGGTATATAATGTGCCGTTACGGTTGCTTGCCAAAATATAAACGTAAAATTGCTTTTTCACAGAGAATTCTTTTCTGGATTCCCGCCTTCGCGGGAATGACATAACAAAAGGTCAGAGAAATTCTTTTGAAATACAGGTCTTCATCTCTCCCCTTACCACGGCCACATCAGTTTCATGCCTTCGCCCCGAAACAGGGCACAGGTTGCTGTCATTACAATGAATGCAACCATGAGCATGACAAATAGGGCCTGCACCGATTCATTTCTTGTTGCGGAAAATTTTTTCCGAACCAACAGATAAAATACGATAACCGCCACCAGTAAGAGGAGCGTCGGTAAAAGTCCATGGCTGACCGCTGGACTAACCCCAGATGATCCGGCGTTGATGTGCACAACGAACTCATCAAGGATGATGATGGTTGGTGTGAAAACCAGAGCGACCACTGCGGCTAAAATGGCCGTGCGCTGGCCCACCCTAGAAACGAACCAGACACCGGTGGCATTGGTTTGATAGGGCAGGTAGGGTAAAATCATCAGCCCCAAGAGCACAGCTGCTGGCATAATAAACACGGCGAACAAGGGATGGATATGTAGTAACAATTCTTGGATTCCGGCAAAATACCAGGGGGCTTTGGTAGGGTTCGGGCTCATGCCAGGATTTGCATGGTCTGCCAAGGAAACATCAAAAAATATGGAAAATAGGAAGATGAAAGCGATCAGGACTAGTGCAACAGCCAGCTCACGAAAGACCAGGTTCGGAATGGTGTAGACATAATTCGACTCGATCTTTTGCTCTTCATCTCTACGCTTTGGAATAACAACGCCTCCAGCCCTTCGCACGTGCCAGAAGTGAAATGCCATGAAAAGAATGAGGCAGAATGGAATGATGGAGGTGTGAAGCGTGAAGAAAATGAGTAGGGTAGTTGATCCAACTTCCGGTCCACCCCTAATCGCTTTTTGCAGCCACATCCCCAATCCCGGAATATATTCAAACATACCCGTACAGATGGTGATAGCCCAGAAAGCCAACTGGTCCCAGGGCAGCAGATACCCGGTGAAGTTTGAGGCGAGGACAAAAAACAAAAGGCACGAGCCAAGGATCCAGTTGAACCGGCGGGGTCTGTAAAAGGCTCCAGTGAAGTAGACCCTCAACAAGTGCAAAAAGACGACGACAACGAGTATGTTTGCGCTCCAATAATGGATATTTCGGATGTATTGTCCAAAAATCACATCATTTTGGAGAATTAAGATGGACTCATACGCCTTACCAAGAGACGGCTCATAGACGAGCATCAGAAGAACACCGGTAGCGATCTGGAGCAACACGAGTAGAACGGCCATACCGCCGAGACCCCAGGTGAGTGTGAATTTCAGGGTTTGTTCAGGAACGGTCCGCGGGTGAATATGTAAGATCAGATTATCGAATACTCCCCGCCTAGGTCCGTGAGGGTCCACTCTTTCTTTAGCGAAGGGTTCTTCTCTTTTAGATGCGGGTGTATTCATAGCACTCGGTTATGTCTCGGTTTCTCGGTGATTGTGCAGGTGGTCGGACTGGCACGAAAAGGGTCCAAAGGGATGAAGTGATGAAAAGCCGCATACTGCGTGTAACGTTTACGCAAGCAATGGGATAGAAGATGGACGTCCCTACGGCGAACGACCATACAAGTGCAGATGGGATACCATATCCGCCTATCTTACTCCCAACAGCAGCAACCAGGCAGCCCCGCCAATCAAGATAATGTTTCCGGGAATAGGTGATTTCACGGATCCTATTTTCCTTCCGTTATTATTGAATACATTGCCTTCGTCATCCACTGAACCGACCAATTTACCGACCCGATTGAATACCTTTCCATTGGCTTCAACTTTTCCGATAGGGTTCTTGGAGATATTGTATATAATTCCTTTGCCATCCACTGATCCGATAAGTCTTCCTAAGCGGTTATATACGCTGCCTTGATCATCGACCGAACCAATAGGTGTGTCTGCAGGGTTAAATACATTTAATTCAGGTTTTTCCTTTTCATCGCTTTTAGCGAATAAGGGCCCGTTGAGGTACGGCATGAGTGAGAGTGAAATGATGCACAGAACGGCTATTACAAAGGCGACACAGGCCGTCAATTTATTGGTTTTATTTATATTAATCCGATACATGTCGGTTCCTCCTTCATCATAGGATGAGGGAAAACGGAAATGGAGTCAAGGCCTGGCGTTTATTTTTTCCCTGTGATAACTTGTTCCCAAGAGCCTGATTTGCCATAGTCGAGGGAGCGAAAAATGGCCTGGCTCGAAGCCGCATATACATATTTGCCGTCTGAACTGCAGAACAGGGCCACACCGTTTCCTCTAAAGTCCAGTTGTTGCGCAAAGTCGCGAGCTGAAACCTCGGGCGAAAACAGGGATGATAGCCGCTCGTTGAACAAATTGCACAGGAGAAGGACAGCAATAACAACTAACAGCGCCTTGATTAGTTTATCTCTCGCCATTGTCAATACCTCCTTTGAATCATGGAATTAAGGAACCGCTCTACCCATTGAACTGTATTGTGCCTGGAGCCTGAACTAGGCGCCTAGCACCTCCCTCTGGTTGCGGGAAACCATATAACTGACTGGTTTTATTATCAACTTTTGAAAACGATGTCAAATTAGGTGCCTTAGGGTCGCCCCCAAATACAAAAAGCTGACCGGTTCATGCAAGGAACTATTTCATCCGCGCAAAAGCCACATCAAAGGTCTGACCCACCGCCGGTTGGTGGTAGAGGCCCACAAGAACATCGTGCTTTGCGTTGTATCTCAAGGCATACGTCGCCCCGGGATATCCAGCATCTCTTAGCTCGATAAAAATTTGGATTTCCCCTTCTTTTTGGGTGACCTGCGCCTGTGAGACATGGATCGGACGGGGATTAAAATAGGCGGCCTGCATTTTCCCATCCACGTGAACATTTCGGATATCAATGACGTAACCACCGTCTGGACGAACCCAGCGGCCAATAAGCCTTCTTAGATTGTCAGGCGTTACATTGGGAGCATTTGAATCGCTGGAGGAATCGGATGCTGAAATCGCCGTTTTTTGATTTGCTTCATTCAGATATTTACTAAAAATCAGCAGACCCCCAGCAATGGCAATCCCAGCACAAACTATGATAAGTAAAAGTGTGGGAAAGTTTCGTCGCTTGTGGCTCGAGGCTTTACCCCTATGGCCACGTTTGTTGGATTTTTTGGATCCCATTGTTCATCGAGCCCCACAAAGTCATAACTGGTTAGGTCTTTACCAAGGTCCCCCTTTTTTATCTTGGCGCCCAGTATTCGTAAATCACCCCCCACCTCCTGTCTCTGGTGCCACCATGGTAGGGGCTCCATATAGGCTTCCAGGAGCCCTGACGCCCTGTCCCGGCATCAAAGGGCGACAACGATCCTTCCTCAAACACCCATTCGTCATCTTTGAACACATACGTGAGTTTAAATGCTGCCCTTTTAAACGTGGGGCTCTGAGTCATGTTGTATGCAGAAAGCGCTCTTTCTTTGGAAGCAAATGGGCCTTGGGTTCTGATTCTGGAAGTGCCAAAGACAGTCCCTTTGTAAGGATGGGACTGGTCTTCGGTCTTTCGAACTCGTACCTTAATGTTTTGCATTTCGTACGTTCGCTTAGACCACTTGTTTCTAAATTCAGGACGAGGCCAATTCCTGACATGTTTTTGCACATCAACGGTGTCTTCCGTTAAATGAACGGCCCTTCTCACTAACTCGTCTAATGCCGCTTGGATCTCATAATCAGCTTTCTCTTCTGCGCCAGAATGAAATGATAAAAATGACAATATTAGGGAAATGACAAATGCGAACAAGAAAGTCTCTTTAAGCAAGTACTCCTTGATCTGTCTCTTCATGGTCTAACCTCCGATCAAATCCCCTGCACTTCTTCTATCAGTCATATTACAATAGAATATAAATCCCACCCACCCATAATCAAGCGTTAACCTAAACTAATTGCCGTAACCGCCTGTTTGGATACGCTCCAGTCTGTCTCTTGAAAAGGTGAGATAATAGACCAAATGCGACGAACCAAAATCATAAACCCAGAGGTGTTCTCGGAATCCCTCTTTTCGGGTGGGCTCTCCACACTTCTCTAGAACGTCAGATTTGGAATCTCCCATGTCTACAATCCCATCGCTGCACCCGAGAGAACTAACATCGTCTCGTTCAATGGCGAATGAGGAGAGAGGATGAGCAAACATAAGCATTGAAAACGACAAAACGAAAAAACAAACATCTCCTTTTTTCATCTTGAAAGCCTCCTGGTCTTCTGTTGATTTGCAAACGGAGAAATCCCCTCGCACAGGTTTAATCCTAATCGAAACAAAACTCGATTAGGCGTTTAAGTGTAAGTAAACTTCGGTTAGGTGTCAAAGAAAAAGGTTTATCAAAGCGGAATGCAGGCGTGTGTCTCGGTTCTGGGGTTGATTTTTGGAATCAAAGAAAATATGACCAAAAAAATTGGATTCAAGATTTAAGTAAGATGGTGTTGCAAAATACTAGCTGGTGGTTATCTTAGGGCCACACGCAAAACGTACAACTCTAGATATTTGGACGGAAAGGAGAGGCCCGATGGAAAGGAAAAAATTTATTTATGTGGCCGTGATGGGTCTTATATGGGCGCTGTTCATATCCGGGTGTGCAAATCAGGGCAGACTCAGAGTACAGTCTAGGTCCGGTATAGCGGCGGCTGTGGAGGATATAAAACAGAACTATGATAAATTCGTTATTCACGCCAACGAGTGGCCCGCTGGGGAGGTGTCAGCCATTGTCTTTGATCCGAAGGGCGACAACAGGACCATCCAGAACGACGGGTGGACAAAAGTCACCAGTAGGGAGCAGTTGTCAAAGCTAGTCGACCGGTCCAAGAGAAATATCTACCGACAGTTTTTCAAAATTTACGGGCCAAATGAGGAATTCTACGGATATTTGCTGGGCGGGGAGCGATATGTGTGGATCCAAACCGTTGATGCCAATACGTTGAAAGTGAACAGTACGAATTGGGTCCCCAATATTGGATCGCGCTACGACCCATTTATGTATTAAGATCTTGCCTTGACGTATCGAGACTTTTCAGTGGTCTGAATGGAAGATCCCCGCGGCGCGTCGCGGGGATCTTATCTCTATACCGGGATCTTTAGGGCAATGACGCCTTCATGGGCCCTTTTGATCAGCATCTGCACCGTGTCGCCGGGTTTGACCTTGTCTATCTGGCTCTTCACCTCTTTGGGTGTGGTGACGGGCTTGCGATTGATCTCTTTGATGACATCCCCTGGCCGAATGCCTGCCACTTCCCCTTTTCCGCCAGTCTGCACATGGGTCACCAAGACTCCCTTTTCATTTTCAGGAAGGCCGGCTTGGCGCGCTGTTTCAGGCTTCAGTTCGGTAACCTGGAGCCCCAGTCCGCTTGAGCTCTTAGCCGCCACCTTCACAGGTGCGTCTGAATCAACCCGCTTGGTCAGTTCAACATGAACAGTCTTTTTCTGGCCGTCACTGAGGATGGTGATCGGGATTTGTGCTCCCACGGGGGCATTAGCTATGCTCCGGGACAGGTCACGACTAGATGAGACCTTTTTCCCCTCCACCTGGACGATTATGTCGCCGGTCTTGATCCCAGCCTTGTCTGCTGGGTCTCCCTCATACACTTGGGTCACAAGGGCACCTTTTTGTTCCTTCACATGGTAATAATCCGCCAGTTCTGGAGTGAGGTCTTGGATGCCCACGCCTAACCAGGCACGGGTCACTCTCCCCTCATTTTTCAACTGCTCAATTATTCCTTTTGCCAGATTGACCGGGATGGCAAATCCAACCCCATCGTTGCCCCCGCCACGGGACATAATGGCCGTGTTGATGCCTACCACTTCGCCTCGCGTGTTAAGAAGGGGTCCCCCGCTGTTTCCAGGGTTTATAGAAGCATCGGTCTGGATAAAATCATCATAAAGTCCAGCGCCGATCACACGTCCCTTTGCGCTGACAATGCCGGCTGTCACCGTTTGCTCCAAGCCGAAAGGACTCCCAATCGCCAACACCCATGTCCCAACCCGAAGGGCATTGGAATCTCCCATGGGAAGGGGTGCCAGATCATTTGATCCGTCAATTCTTATCAAGGCCAGATCCGTTTTGGGGTCACGACCCACCACTTCTGCATCGAACGCCTTCCCGTTGGCCAGCTTCACCTTTATCTCATCCGCATTTTCAATCACATGGTTATTGGTCACAATATATCCTTCTCGGGCGATGATAAAACCAGATCCAAGACTCTGTTGCTTGAAATCACCCTCTGAGCCTCCCCCGGGAAAAGGTTTGAAGAAATCCTCAAACGGGTTTCTATGGCCAAAGGGGTTGCCAAAAAAGTGCCGAAACACCGGACCCCCGCCTTCTATTCTTTTTACTGTACGGATATTGACCACGCCGGGCCGAGCCTTTTCAGCAAGATCACTGAAATTTTCCGGTATCATCGGTACAGCGGTATCTTTTGATGCCGCTGCCACCTGAACTCCAGTGCCCAACAGTGTCCCAACAATAGACAGAATTAGAATGTATCTTGCAAACTTGTTTCTCTTTTCCATCTTTTTTCCCTCCATGTCTTGAGTTTCGCCAGAAACGGCCTTTGCTGTTGGGGACAATATAAGACAGGAAGTTAACCGCAACATGACTGCAACATTACAAATTGGTCATGTTTTAAGAATCGCTTAGGGCAAAACGCATAGGGCGAAGTGCATGGAGCAGCCGCCTTCGCTGAGGCTACGGCGCGCCAAATAGAGTGAGGAGTAAGGAGTAAGGAGTAAGAAGTGAGCAGTAGCCGCAAGAAATGAGGGATGATCAGGATGGTGTATGGGGTGATCTGGGAAGGGTGATGGTGAAGGTGCTCCCTTGTCCTGGGTTGCTCGCCACATGGATTCTGCCGCCGTGTGCCTGGGCAACGGCCTGGGCCAGGCTAAGTCCAAGGCCGTTGCCCGTGTGTGGCCTGCTTGGGTCGCCTCGATAGAATCGCTCAAAAATGTGGGGCAGATCCTTTTCAGAAATACCAATCCCCGTATCTTTAAAAGAGACTGTAACCGATTTCTCGTCTTCTTTTTGGGCCGTGATGTCAACGCTTCCATCCCGTGAAGTGTATTTAATGGCGTTGTCCAGGAGGTTTGCGATCATACGTTGGATCAACCAAGTGTCGCCCAGGAGAATGAAAGTTCCCCGGACATGACACCCTAAGGTGATGCCTTTGTCTTCAGCAAGGGGATGAAACAATTCACAGGCATCCCGGATGACCTCCGCCAAATCCACCTTTTCCTGTTTCAGTTTCCCCACGCCAGCTTCGGTCTCTGAAATAACGAGCATGGTGTTGATCATATCCAGCAGACGATCGCATTCCTCAATGGTGCTGCCAGCCATCTGTTTGTAATCATCAAGCGTGGTCACAGTGGTCAGCGTGACCTCTGCAATCCCCCGTATTCGTGTCACAGGGCTTTTCAGGTCGTGGGCAATATTGTCGCTTATCTCTTTGATTCCCATAACCAGGTTTTGGATACGGTCCAGCATCTGATTGAATGTGGTTGCTAGCAGAGCAATTTCATCCCCCCTTGGATTGGCAGGGACCCTTTCTTCAAGGGAGCCGCCGGAGGATATGTGCGAGGCGGTCCGGGTGAGTTCCCCCACACCGGAAAGGGCCTGTCTGGCCATGAACCATCCGATAAGAGCGGCCACAATGAGCAGAAATGCCATCGTTATCACAAATATCCTCTTAAACGCCTCAGCAACCCGGGTATAATTTTCCATGGACTGGCCCAGTTGTAAGATTACACCCGAACCGATGACGCCGTAAAGGATCCGTACCCTATGTTTGCGTTCTGGCAATACGATCGTATCAAACACGACCCTGCTGCCTTGGACGAGCTTCTGGATCGCTTTTCTCTCGATGCCAATGTCTCGCCAATATGACATATTGGACGAGGAGAATACCTCGCCTCTCAGAGAAAGAAGGCGAAAAAATATTTTTCTCTCTCCGGCCGCCTGGGCCTCGATAATGGCGAAACGCTTGACTGCATCAATCCCATCCATGGAGAGAAGCGTGGAAAATCTGCCCGCCTGCTCTGAAAGGTCCTGATCTGTCCGTTCACGGATGACAGAGGTGATAAGGAAGTAAAAGAAGAGAAAGGCGACGCAGGAGGATAGCGTAAAGATGCCCGCATACCAGAGGGTCAACCGAAATGCCAGGGTGTGACGAAATTTAGGCAGGTTCCTTAAGGACATATCCCACCCCGCGCACCGTGTGGATCAGCTTTGCTGGAAACCCTTTGTCAATTTTGTCACGCAGTCTGGAAATTCTCGCTTCAACCACGTTTGTCTGTGGATCAAAATTATAGTCCCACACGTGTTCCATGATCATGGTTTTAGAGACCACTTTCCCTGCATTACGCATGAGGTATTCGAGCAGAGAGAACTCCAGAGGCTGCAATTCAATGTTTTTGCCGCTTCTTACAACCTCACGTGTGAGTAGGTTCATGGAACAGTCTCCCACCGCAAGCCGGGTCGGCTCAGAAGCGCCGCTAGCCCTTCGAATGAGGGCTTGTACACGAGCGAGCAACTCCGAAAATGCAAACGGTTTGGTCAGATAGTCATCGCTCCCAGTTTGCAGTCCTTTGACCCGGTCATCAATGGAGCCTTTTGCGCTCAGGATAATAACCGGTGTGTTGATCTTATCCGTTCTCATTTGTTCTATAATGGAGAGACCATCCCGTTTTGGCAGCATGATATCTATGATTGCCGTATCGTAGGGCTCTGTTAAGGCCATGTGAAGACCTTCCTCACCATCCGTGGCATGATCCACGGCAAACCCAGCAGCTTTCATGCCCTTTGTAATAAAAGAAGCGATCTTCGGGTCATCTTCCACCAGTAATATGCGCATAAGATTCAGCCTGGGCGTTCTAATACAGACGCGATAACTAAAGTGCCATTGCGAGGAGAGAGATTCCTCGCCCGTCATTGCGAGTCCCCATAGAGTCAGGGGCGAAGCAATCTCATCTCTTGTCGGTGTACTTTCTTAGAAAGTACCTGGCTCGGAACAGGCTCCGCAATCTCGAAGTGAAGGATGAGATCGCGGCGCTCCCTTCGGGGAGTTTACCCTGAGGGACTCGAAGGGTTCGCAATGACAATTGTAATAATATTAAATGAGCTTGTATTAGTTTATGGGTCAGATCAATATAGCAAATATTGATGGTTAAAGTCCAATGAAGCGTTTTTTGAACAGCATTTCATCGGTTGGGTGAGCCAAAGCCAGGTCTTTTCAGGATTGTTCAGAACTCTGTCTGGAAACGGGCCTGGAAGATATGGGCTCGGCCACTGTCCACCCCAGGAAGCGTTTCACGATCCTTAACGTAAGCAAGAACGTAGTTAAACATAAAACGGGTATTTCTCGTGAGATACCAGTTCAGGCCAGCGGTGAAGTTGGCTTCTTTTCCCCCCCTAATAGCCCCATCGTTCAGGTCTACAAAAGAGAACCGCGCGGCCAACTCCAAGGCTCCCGATCCTTTCTGCTGGAAATGGAAGTCCTGTCTCGGCTCTAAGCGGTAAAAAGTGCCCGATGACCTGCCGTAATTTCGATGTTCACCCGTAATGAAGTAACTGCCAGACAGATAAAACCCCCAGAAATCAGGATCACCCAATGCACTTGCATTCTCAAAGGCATGAAAATACTCTCCCTGGAAGGAGAGGGGACCCTTGACCGTTGCGAATTCAAAGTTGATCAGATCCGTCGAGTCCGTCAAGAATTCATCCGTATTCACAAGTCGGTCATCCGTAAGACGGGTCTCCGGGAGCGTCCTCGTACCCTCCCTGAAGTCGGGATCGTTTTCATTACGAAATAAGTGGCTGTAAGAAAGGCCCAGATGGAGAAGCCTTCTGCCCTCCTTTTCATACAGGGGGAGATAGGTGATGCGACCGGTTATGTTCCAGCCATTGGCATCGCTTATCTGATCTTTGGTCTGCCCCAGATCACCAAAAGAACCCGTGTTCAAAAAGGCCCCTGCACCCCAGGTCATGCGTTCGTCCAGAGCGGTCCTGTAATGTCTGATCCCTATGTTCCGACTGGGAGCGAAGGTCTCAACGGGTAGAGCCCTTTCCATGAAGGTAATGGCCTTTCCGCTGGCCCATTGTTCCAGCGAAAATGGCTCTTTCATGTGGCCCAGTGTGAGGAGAGAAATGTAAGGGAATTTTATAAATCGAATGTAGTTGTCCTTGATTTCACGTATATTAGCGAAGTCCATATCAAGCTTGAATTCCGCCCAATCATAGATCGTCCCAAAACCAGATATCCTGAATCTGCGAAGATCCAGATCGGAACCGTCCAGTTCAGGGAAGGCCCTGTCCAGCTCATCATCCGCACTAATCTTGCCACCGTCGACAAACACCGATAGGTTGATCTTCATGGTGAAATTCTTGTCTGGGCTGTCAATGCGAAGGCCGTCCTTCCAGTAGTAATGCCAATCTGCAATAGGCCCACTGACCCCTTCTTCCACCATTCTCATAATATCCCGGTATTCTGACTCGTCCTCATCTGCTGGCGGGGGATCGTTTTGGGCCTCACTCCCAGAAGCTGTAAAGGAAAGGACCGGCACATAAAGAAAAATAAGGATGGCAAATATAAATCGCATGCAAACAGGTGGCAGCCTTTCTTCTATTACGGCCTATTTGTAGCCTTAGCTTTTCTTATATGTTGTTGCCAGTTCTGTCAATTTCGTTGAGATGGCAATCCGAAGTCAGGTCGAGGTGTGGCAGATGGGACTCTCGCCTATTGCCAGGCTCTGATAGCATCCTTATATGATTTGGGGAGGAAAAAAAGAGGGAGAAAAAGAGGGTCTCTCAATGCCCTTTGAACACCACATCCGCAAAATAGCTCTCTGCAGAGGTGTCCGTGTGCTGAGAATTTATCTGAATTCT
>JASFEQ010000016.1:0-25686 GCA_050124735.1 Desulfobacteraceae bacterium
AGAGGAGATGTGGAATAGAGCATGCCATTCTACATCTCCTCTACTCCCGCTTTTACACCCGGGTACTGCGAGATTTTGGGTATCTCAAGGTGAGCGAGCCCTTTACCAATCTCTTGACCCAAGGGATGGTGTGTAAGGAGACGCAGGAATGTCCTAAACACGGGTATCTCTACCCCCATGAAGTCAAGGATAACCGATGCCCGCATTGCAATTCCCATATAATTACTGGCAATACGGTCAAGATGTCCAAATCCAAGAGAAATGTGGTGGATCCAGAGGATTTGATCGACCGTTACGGTGCTGATACAGTGCGCATGTTCTGTCTTTTTGCCTCCCCACCCGAACGGGATCTGGAGTGGAATGACCAGGGCGTGGAGGGATCGTTTAGGTTCTTAAATCGGATCTGGCGGCTTGTGGTAGATACTCAGGAAGAGATTTCAAAGGTTCTGAGCTATAATGGCAAGGAGCCCCTAATGGGTGATTTGAAGGATCTTCACAGAAAAACCCATCAGACCATCAAGAAGGTGACCATTGATATTGAGGATCGTTTCCACTTTAACACGGCCATAAGCGCGGTGATGGAATTGGTCAATGATGTGAACAAATATCTGAATAGTTCTCAGGACAAGGGAGATTTGGCCTGGTCTGTGGTGAGAGAGGCTGTGGAGGCCACCGTTGTTCTGCTAGCTCCGGTCGTGCCCCATATCACGGAGGAATGCTGGCGGATATTAGCCCATGGAGCCAGTCTCTTGAATGAGCCTTGGCCAGAGTACAAGGACGAAGCGCTCGAAGTGGAGAAAAGGCTCATCGTCATTCAGGTGAATGGCAAGGTGAGAAGCAGGATCGAGGTGCCCACCTCTTTTAACCAGGAAGAAATCGAGGCTGAGGCGCTCAAGGACAAGAGGGTCCAGCAACATGTGGGTGAAAAGCCGATCAAAAGGGTGATCGTGGTTCAGAATAAGTTGGTCAATGTGGTGGTCTGATCATCACGGCTTAGAAGTGTCCCCGGCCCGCCCCAAGCAGAACCACTGCAAAGTGCAGTGGTTTTTTTGTGAACGTTACCAAAGATTTGGACCACATCCTGTTTATATTTGACATCATGGGCAAGAAAAGTTAAACGCATGATGAACTCTGCCGTGGCCCACCTTTTTAACTTTTGATCATGAAAAAAGATGGAATGATCGAGTCTAAGTATCGGATTTTCCCATTTTTTTGGGGAATTGCTCTGCTGGCTTTATGGTGCATATGCACGAGTTGTGGATATTCTTTTCGAGCCACAGGGGAACCCGTGGGGATCAGCCTGGATAGCTTGGCTATACCCATGATAGAGAGCACATCATCCGACATAGGGTTTGAGGCATCCTTTACAAAAATTGTCAGGGATAAATTCATAAGTCAGGGTAGGGTCACCCTCGTATCCATGGAGCAGGCCCAAGCGGTTCTGTCAGGACGGGTATATGAGATCCGAACGGTGCCCCTGAGTTATAGAGTTGAGCAACAAACGGTTAGTGGGGTTGTGACCACCTACGAGGAGACCAGGAGCAGAAGGCTAATACTTAAACTGGACATGCGACTGACGGACACGAAGATGGGAAAGGTGATCTGGCACGAGAAGGCTATGGAAGAGATGGCCATCTTTGAAGTCAGTGAAGATCCCCTTGTCACCCAGTTTAATCAACGGCTGGCCCTGGAGATCATTGCACGGGAGCTTGCAAACAGGATATTTCTCAAAACCATGGAAAGGTTCTGATGGCCAGGGATTTGCTACCAGAGGATCTCCTGAAATCTCTGGAAAATGGGCAGTTGGCCCCCTTTTATCTCTTTTACGGCCCTGAGGAATTCAGGTTAGAAAAGGTCCTGGACAGAATTCGCAGTGATTTCATCCCGCCATCGGCAAGGGATTTCAATCAGGAAATCTTCTATGCAGGGGAAAAGAGGGTTCCATCCGAAATAATCAATCGATCCCTTTCTCTGCCTTTCCTAAGCGGAAACCGGCTGATCATCGTGAGACGAACTGAGAATTTCAGTACGGGTGAACTGGAGACTTTCCTGCCATACCTTGAAAAACCTGCTGACACGACCTGCCTGATTTTCATTGCGACCAAGACAGATTTCCGGAAAAGTTTCTATAAGCGGATCAAGGAACAGGGCCGAGCGGTTAATTTCACGAAACTGCGGGAGAACCAGGTTGTACCATGGATTAGAGGGTCTGCCAGGGAGTTGGGGTTGAAGATAGATGGTCAGGCCTCTGCGTATCTCCATCAGATCGTGGGCAACAGCCTCAGGGACCTATACGCGGAGCTGGAAAAGCTCAATCTCAGGTATGGGGAAGAGATGGTGGGCGTGGAGCAGGTGAAGAGGCTTGCCATTCACAGCCGGGTTTACAACATTTTTGAACTCATGAACAGGGTGTCTGAAAAGAATTGTCACGAATCTCTGATTGTTTTGAACAGATTTTTGGAAGAGGAAGACAAGAAAGATGCCCCTCTGCGGATCCTGGGCATGCTGAATAGGCAGATCAGGATCATTTGGCAAACCAAATCCATACTCTCAAAGGGGGGACAGATCAGGGAGGTGGCCAAAAAGCTGGGCCTACCAGACTTTTCGGCCAGAGATTTTGCGAGCCATGCACAATGCTGGTCCATAGAAGAACTGGAGAGGGGAGTAAATCTTCTTTATAAGACAGATGGCTTGCTGAAATCGGGCTCACGCGCTAAGCCAGTCCTTGAAAATCTGGTATTCGCTCTATGTGCCTGATATCCTTTATGAAGATGTGAGCTTGTTTGCCTGGCGGGCAAGGCGGGATATCTTGCGGGAGGCCGTATTTTTATGAATGACACCCTTGGAGGCGGTTTTTTGGATGATGGAAACGGCCCGGACAAGGCTCTCTCTCGCTTCATCTGCCGAGTTATTGCTCACGGCAGACCTTACTTCTTTGACCGCTCTTTTGGCCTGGGTCTTGTAACCTAAATTTCTCAATCTTTTTAGTTTGCTCTGTCTCGCCCTTTTAAGGGCTGATTTATGGGTTGCCAAACTTTGAACTCCTCCTGTGAAATCTGTTAAAATGAACTAAAGCTCTTTTCTAAATAAATTCCCTTCGATTGTCAAGGTTAAATGCTTACAGGGATTCTCTTAAAGGTGTTAAATCAAATAACCCGGGCTCTCCGAGGCGTAGGCTCTACGAGCCGGAGGCCCAGCCCTCACCTTGGCACAACCGAATAGGGGAGCATTGAAGGTTTTCCGTGAGCGATTCACATATCTCCGTAGCTGAGAAAGAACAGGTCAGTCAGGCAGCGGGCACGGTGGGATTCTTTACCTTCCTGAGTCGGATCCTTGGCCTTGTCCGTGACATTGTGGTGGCCAGATTTTTTGGGGCCGGACTTGTCACAGACGCGTTTTTCGTTGCCTTTCGTATCCCCAATTTGCTCAGGCGTCTCTTTGCGGAAGGCTCTCTGACCATTGCCTTCATCCCCGTTTTTACCGAGTACTTGAGTCAGAAAACAAGGGAAGACGCCTTCCAACTGGCAAAGGTGGTGCTCACCCTTCTCTCCGTTTTATTGGTGGTTGTCACACTCCTGGGCATACTTTTCGCCCCATGGATCGTGAGGATCCAGGCCTTTGGCTTCGGCAGTTCTGGGATGAGGTACGACCTCACTGTTTTACTCACGCGGATCACTTTCCCGTATATTTTTCTTATCAGCCTCGTCGCCTTTTTTATGGGCGTTCTCAATTCCCTGAGACATTTTGCGGCACCCGCTGCTGCGCCTATTTTTCTAAATATCGGAATTATTGCATCCACCCTGTGGATTTCTCCCTATTTTTCTGAGCCCATCGTCGGCGTGGCCATCGGTGTCCTTATCGGTGGCATACTCCAGGTGGCTCTCCAGATTCCTTGGGTCCTTAAAAAGGGCCTCTCTCTGGTCCCCGTCTGGTTGCCCCACCATCCGGCTGTGAAAAGGATCGGGTGGCTCATGCTTCCTGCCATTTTTGGCTCTGCTATTTATCAATTCAATCAATTCATAGGCACTCTTCTGGCCTCTTTTTTGGCTGAAGGCAGCGTATCTTGGCTCTACTATGCTGATCGACTTGTTCAGTTTCCCCTAGGTGTGTTCGCTATTGCCGTCAGCACGGCGGCTCTACCGTCTCTCTCTAGAGAGGTGACCCAGGCAGACCTGACTCCATTTAGGGATACCCTTGGCCACGCACTGAGAATGGTCTCTTTTATCACCATCCCATCCATGGTGGGCCTCATCGTTCTGGGGAGGTTGATCATACAGATCTTTTTCGAAAGGGGGGCCTTTACCCCCTATTCGACAACAATGACATATGAAGCCCTTCTTTTCTATGCTCTAGGACTCTGGGCCTTTTCAGGCATCAGAGTCATGGTTGCAGCATTCTACGCGTTTCAAGACACGAAGACCCCGGTAAAGGTGGCCTTCGTGGCACTGATGACCAATCTGATTCTCAGCCTACTTCTCATGGGGCCACTTAGGCATGGAGGGCTAGCTTTAGCCCTTTCGCTGGCATCCTCTCTACAGTTATCTCTCCTTGTTTTTTTTCTTAAGAGAAGGATCGTTGAATGGGAGCTATCTCCCATACTCCTATCTGTTGGCAAGAGCACATTGGCTTCAATCGTCATGGGAGTTGGGATCTATTGCGCCTATGCCCATGGGTGGGTGCCGAATCCAGAGCTTGGCATAGGTCATCTGGTCTTTCGGCTTTCAGCGCTTGTATGTATGGGTGTGCTCATTTACTTTGCTGTAACTAAGATTCTGGGCTGTCCTGAATTATCATTGGTCTGGGATATATTCAAACCACTCCTGCGAAGGGGAAAAGCTGAAAATTAGCTTAGAGGCTGTCGGAAAACGCCCATCTGCCGTTCGGCAGGCCGTTCGACAGGCTCAGGGTCGATGCTGAGCAACGTCGAAGCATCGAAGGGCTGCGTTACCCATATCCCTCGTCACTGCGGCGTACTTCTATGTACGCCTCATTCCTCGGGATTTCGTCCCGCAGCAAAGCCTGCGGGATGGGCATTTTCCATCAACCTCTCAGAAGTCGGTTTTTCGACAGTCTTTTATCCATGTTTAAAGGAGGGCTTGCGTGGTTTGGGCGGTAAGAACAGATCTTTTCAGAAACGTTCGGTAAGGAGGCGAGACGATGCAAAGGTTTTTTCTGCTGGCTCTGCTGGTCCTGCTCATCTTAGGATGTGTAACCAAAGGCAAGCGATCTGAATTAAGGGAAGGTCTTTCTGACCCGTATGGATCAAGGGAGACCTTTATTCATGCCATCGAACTTGGGGATGCAGATGCGGATGCCTTCGTTGTTGCCGTCAGGAAAGGACCTCTTAGATTCAGAGATGTATCCCCTGGGGCTTTAGCCAATTATCTTGAAGCCTTCGCCAATGAGGGCATGTTAGAACTCATTCCTTTCTATTTCTTTCAGAATGATGAGATGACCCTATCATTAGATACGGTTTTTGAAGATCCAGAAAATGCCTCCATTAACTGGGAGGTCTATAAAGATCATTTGAGCCGGGTCCAGATGTAGGGGTAGCAGCAGGCAGAAGGTGTGGGTCTGCAAGATTAACCGATTCCCGGTGCCCCGGGCAAAGGGATGATAAGCCATGATCGTACTTTATGTTTTGAACGGACCCGACAGAGGCAAGTCTTATGAGATCAAGAAGGATAGCATCAATGTGGGCCGCTCTCCTCATAACGACATTCAACTAAACGATATATTGGTTTCACGGCGACATTTAAGGATAGGTCGCAAAAAGAAAAAATATTTTGTTCAGGATCTGAAGAGCACCAACGGCACATTTGTGGCTGGAGAACAGATCCGTTCCGGTATTGAATTTGAAGTGGGAGAGGGGGTCCCCATTGCCATGGGTATAAGCGTCATCTGTCTGGGAGAGAAATGCTCTGAGAGGGTGCTCGCCTTTCTGGATAGCTTTGGCCGCTCAGAAGAAATTGGTGAGAAAGATACCGCCTTTGCAAAGGAGAAGCGTCTGCGCCCTGAGAGAAATATTGAATTGTTCTACAAAGTATCCAATGTGTTGATGCAATCAAGAAATGTGGATGAGATCTCAGAAAAAATGCTGGGCTACCTTTTCGATCTTCTCAAGAGGATAGATAGGGGTGCAATCATCTTAGTGGATCATGAAACAGGAAGTATTGAAAGAGTCATACCAAGACTGAGAGAACCGAGCGATGCTACTTTCATGATCTATAGCCGGACCGTAGTGGATCGAGTTATAAGAGAGGGAAAGGCACTCCTAATGCCGGATACGCATCTGGAAGACGAAGCCGATCGTTCAGTGAGCATGGAACTGATGAAGGTCCGGTCTATCCTATGCGTACCGCTGTTCAGTCGATCACAGATCAAAGGTGTTATTTACCTTGACTCCGTTAAAACACCATTTGGTTTTCGGAATGAGGATCTTTCACTAGTCAACGCTCTGAGCATCCCCGCAGCAGTTGCCATCGAGCAGGCACTGCTCCATCCCAATGAAGAGGACGGGAAAAAGGGATAAAACGCGTCTCTGTTATTGTTTACCCGCAAGAGATCCCCCCTGTTTGGCCTTTTCCCCTACAGAAGTATAGTGATGTGAAGAATTCCCTGTTTTTCACCAGGGGTGAATGATGTTATAATATAAATTTTTGGCACCAGCCCTGCGTACCCTTCGGTGGGACAAAAAGCGATAGGGTGATCGTGGGGATTGAGGCTCTTTTGGGATGACCTCATTTCTTTCAATGGGATATGTGGTTCAAGTTGAACTGGAGTGTTTTAATGGCCAAGAAACCAACCAATGAAGAACTGAAAAAAAGGCTCAAAGAATTGCAGGAAGAACTCAAACTTGCTCAGAAAGCGTTGAAGGAAGGCGAAGAGACCTATCGCCTGCACTTTGAGAACGCATCCGACGTAATTTTTTCCATTGACCCTGAGTTGAAGATTCTGAGCGTATCCCCCTCAGTGAAAAGGATAATAGGCTACAAACCTGAGGAATTGAACGGAGAATCCTTTTTAGATTTGGGCCTCGTTGCAGATGAGTATTTGGAGGCGGCCACCTCCGATGCAATGCGCGTTTTGGCGGGCGAAGGGATACCTTCGTCGGTCTACGCATTCATCGCTAAGGATGGAACCAGGAAGTTTGGTGAAGTGAGTGCTGCCCCTTTGGTCCGAAACGGTAAGGTGGTTGGAATCGTCTGCGTTGCCAGGGACATCACCGATCGAAAGCAAGCAGAGCAAACGCTTCTGGATAGAGAGGAAATATACCGTAGTCTGTTTGAAAACACAGGTACGGCCATGGGGATCGTTGAAGAGGATATGACCATTTCAATGGCCAATAATGAGTTCGCGAAACTCTCTGGATATTCCAAAGAGGAAATTGAGGGAAAAATCAAATGGACGAAATTTGTTGTTGAGGAAGATCTGGAAAGGATAAAAGGCTATCATTTCAAAAGAAGAGAAAACGAAGAGGAAGCGCCAAGTGAGTATGAATTTCGTATTCTTGATAAGCAGGGGAATATTAAAGACGTATCTATTAAGACAGCCATGATCCCTGGGACCAAGAGAAGTGTTTCATCGTTAGTTGACATCACATCCCACAAAGAGGCTGAGGCCGCACTGCGGGAGAAGGAGGAGAGATATCGAACAATCCTTGAGACAATAGAAGATGGCTATTATGAGACAAATACTTCTGGAAAATTTGCTTTCGTTAACGATTCATTCTGTAGAATTGTCGGTATTCCTGAAGATGAATTGATCGGCACGAGTTATCGGCGATACACGCTCCCAGAGGCAGCAGAAGAGGTGTATGCCACCTTCAACAAAGTATACACCTCTGGAAAAGCGACCAAAGGATTTGGCCACGAGATCATTAGAAAGGATGGAGAAAAGAGATATATAGAACTTTCCATATCCTTAATGAGGGATTCTGAAGGTCATGGGATCGGTTTTCGGGGTATTGTCAGGGATATGACCGATCGTATGCAGGCAGAGGGGGCGCTTCGGCAGAGCGAGGAGAAGTATAGAAATATCCTGGAAAGCATAGCAGAGGGCTACTTTGAGGTGGATCTTTCCGGGAACATGGCCTTTTTTAATGACTCTCTATGCAGGGTAACGGGCTATTCCAGAGAAGAGTTGATGGGGAAGAACAACCGGGAATATACGACTCCTGAGACGGCAAAGAAAATGTTTCGAGTCTTCAACGAAATTTATCGAACAGGAAAGCCTGCGAGCATAAGAGACTATGAGATCATACTGAAGAACGGCGACAGAAAGGTCCTTGAATTGTCGGCTAGTCTTGTAAGAGATCCATCGGGTGAGCCGGTTGGGTTTCGGGGTCTTGTACGAGATGTCACGGCGCGTAAACGTGCCGAGAAGGACCTGCGAGAGAGTGAAGAGAGATACAGACAACTCGTGGAGCATGCCCCTTCTGGAATGTACGAAGTTGATTTTGTAAACAGGAAGTTCATTAATGTGAATGATGTCATCCTGGAATATACGGGTTACACGAGAGACGAATTGCTCGCTTTGAGCCCTCTTGAGATTCTAGCGGAAGATAGTAAGCAAATTTTTATGCAAAGATTGAGCAAAATTTTCGCGGGTGAAAAGGTTCCAGAGACTGTGGAGTACAAAATCAAACGAAAGGACGGCAAAGAAATTTGGGCGATTTTGAACGCAAGAATACTCCACGAAAACGGCATGCCAAAAGGAGCCTCAGTCATCGTTCACGACATCACAGAACGGAAGCTGGCCGAAGAGGCGGTCCGGGAATCTGAAGAGAAGTATCGCCTCTTGGTGGACAACGCGAATGATGGAATCTTTATTGCCCAAGATGGCATTATAAAATTCCCCAATCCGAAGACCAAAGAGGTATTGGGGTACTCTGAAGAGGAGCTATCCCGAGTCCAATATCTGGATCTGATCCACCCGGAAGATAGAGCTTTGGTGGAGGAAAGGCAGCAGAGGCAGCAACAAGGAGAGGAGGTCCCCACCACCTATACTCTGAGGATAGTTGATAAGCGCGGTGCAGAATTGTGGGCCCAAATCAATGCGGTTCCCATTACATGGGAAGGGCGGTCAGCGACCCTCAATTTTGTAAGAGATATTACACCACAGAAGAAGTTAGAGGCCCAACTTTTGCAGGCGCAAAAGATGGAAGCCATTGGGACCATGGCCAGCGGTGTTGGCCACAATTTCAGAAACATACTGGCCGTGATTTCAATGCAGAGCCAGATGCTTCAGATGAAGTATCCCGATGACCCTGAACTGCAAGAAGTTGCTGATGGAATCAATGTCTATGTGGAGCGGGGCGCACAATTGATTGAAGGCCTGATGCAGTTCTCACGGAGACAGACCAAGAAGGAATATCTCGCCCTCAATCTGGCTGATCTGATCCGTGAGACCCATCAGTTAATAAGCATATCTTTCGACAAGATGATAGATATTCAGGTCGATATTCCTGAATTCCTTCCGGTCATAGGAGACCACTCAGAACTGAGCCAGGTGTTCATGAACCTGTTCACCAACGCAAGAGACGCCATGCCTGAGGGGGGTGAGTTGCATATTGAGGCCAAGAAAGAAGGCGATAGTGCGCAGGTGGTCATTTCTGATACCGGACGTGGGATGGAGAAGGAGACACAGGAGAGATGTTTTGACCCCTTCTTTACCACCAAAGAGGTGGATAGGGGAACAGGTTTGGGTCTGTCCACGACTTACGGAATCGTGAAAGAGCATGGAGGGGAAATCCAAGTCTATTCTGCCTTGGGTCAGGGGACCACCTTCAAGCTCCATTTTCCCCTTCCTCCCTCCGGTGAAAGGCCCCTAAAGGTATCATCGACGGAAATAATGCCTGGTAGGGGCCAAAAGATCCTCATCGTGGATGATGAAAAGGATATGTGCAAGGTCATGAAGGAGTTACTCAAGAGATTGGGTTACCAGGCCGCCTACGTCGATAGCGGGAATGCCGCCATTGTGAAATATAAATCCTGGCGACCGGATCTGGTGCTTTTGGACAGAAATATGCCTGAAATGGATGGCTTGTCATGTGCCGAAAGCGTGTTGGATTATGACCCGGACGCCAAAATTGTTATCATTTCCGGCTATGATGTGGATGGGCCCACAGGTATGGCGGAAGAGAAAAAAAGGCTCATAAAGGGCTATCTTACCAAGCCCATCGGGATGGCAAAATTAAGCACTCAATTGGCCCGGGTTCTTAAGTAAGACATCCTAGCACCCCAAACGGGAGATGTTGCAGAGTCCATATCCGATGGGGATGCGATTTTTTTTAAAATCTTGAAAATCAGCCCTCCTTCTGATAGTTTTCCCTTGTATCCACGCCCCGGTTACAACCGCTTGAGTCCCCTATTGCTTGAGTGGTTTGTCTCTAGATTGATTTCGGCACCTCCAGAAATGGCAGGCCATCGGCTAACAGGCCTAACCCACAAAAATGAGCCGTGAAATATCTGAAAAGAGCCCCGCACGTGGGACAAATCTTGCTTCAATGGATATCGGGAGCCATACGGCCAGGTTATTGATCGCCCAAAAGACTGGCCCGCCGGACCACTATCACCCCCTTTTGAGGAAAAGGGCATACACCCGTCTGGCAGAAGATTTCCACACCCAAACGAAGGGGGCTCTTCAGCCGGAGGCTATTGGACGGGCCCTGAAGTCTCTCGCGGGGTTTGCCTCAGTCACAAAAAGATATGGTGTTGAACGTACCTACGCCGTATCCACCGGGGTGGTGAGAGAGGCGAGCAACAGGGATGAATTCCTGAGGCTTATCTATGAGCGTACGGGCATAGAGGCAAAAGTCATCTCTGGGGAAGAAGAGGCCCGGCTTACGGAAAAAGGGGTTCGGCACGCCCTGAATATGGGGAGTAGGCCCTCTATGATCTTTGATCTTGGGGGTGGGAGTACGGAATTCATCTATGGGGAAGAGGATTCCAGGAAAGTCAAATCTATTCTCCTTGGTGCCATGGTGTTGTCCCAGAAGTATTTGACCTCAGATCCGCCGAATAAGGAGAGTTTGGAAGCCCTTGGCAAAGAGGTGGACCGCCTCTTGCGAGTCTCCTTTTCCGAATATCCCTGTCCAAGAAATGATGGTCCTTTGGTGGGTACGGGGGGTACGGTCACCACCCTTGCAGCCATGATCTATGCTATTAACACAGAAGAGATAAGTCCCGAGAGAATGAATGGACTGATTCTGGAAGGGGAACAGCTAAGAGACCTTTTTGCCCAGATAAAGATCATGACCACGGGCGAGAGACTAAAGCTATCGGGTCTGGACCGGGGTAGAGCCGATGTCATCCCGGCTGGATGTCTGGCGGCTATCAGGATCTTGCATTTTCTTAAATGTGCACGTATGGTAGTCTGTTTATCGGACCTTCTTGAAGGAACACTCATAGCTTATCTACAGGGGGAAAAAGATGAATAGGGAAGATATAAAAGAGGGCTTCACCTTTGATGATCTCATACTCATACCCCACCGGTCTGCTGTTTTGCCAGATGGTGTGGATGTAAAAACAAGGCTATCACGGAAAATTGCCCTAAATATCCCTGTCGTGAGTGCCGCCATGGACACCGTAACCGAAGCGGCGACAGCCATTACCATAGCAAGACAGGGGGGTTTCGGTTTTGTCCACAAAAACATGAGTGTGCAGCGGCAGGCCCTGGAGGTGGAAAAGGTCAAGAAATCTGAGAGTGGCATGATCGTAGACCCCATCACCATAGAACCGGACAGGAAGATCTATGATGTCTTGGAGATCATGGGCAAGTATAAGATTTCCGGGGTACCCGTGGTCAAGGAGGGCAATCTGGTTGGTATCATCACCAATAGGGATTTGAGGTTCGAGACGAATCTAGACCAGAAAGTGGAAGCGGTGATGACCTCTGAAAACCTGGCCACTGCCAAGATGGGTATCACCCTTGAGGAGTCAAAGGCGATCCTCCATGAGAGGCGGATAGAGAAACTCTTGGTGGTGGACGATGATGGGAAACTGCAAGGATTGATTACTATCAAAGATATTGAAAAAATCAGGAAGTACCCCCATTCCTGTAAGGATGACCTGGGTCGACTAAGGGTTGGTGCGGCTGTTGGTGTTGGCCGGGATGCGGAGGAGAGGATTGAGCGACTTGTTGCTGCTAATGTGGATGTGGTGGTCGTGGATACGGCCCATGGACATTCAGAGGGGGTCATTCAAACCGTCAAGGAGGCCAAGAAAAAATACCCGGATTTGGAATTAATAGCAGGAAACGTTGCCACTGCCGAGGGCACAAGGAGTCTTATTGAAGCAGGTGTTGATGGCGTGAAAGTGGGCGTGGGGCCCGGATCCATATGCACCACAAGGGTCGTTGCAGGCGTGGGTGTCCCCCAGATGACCGCGATCATGGATTGTGCCATGGAGGCTAAGAAATGGGACATACCCATTATTGCTGATGGGGGCATCAAGTATTCTGGAGATATTACCAAGGCCCTGGCAGGGGGAGCCGATTCGGTGATGATCGGCAGCCTGTTTGCAGGGACTGAAGAGAGCCCCGGTGAAACCATTCTGTTTCAAGGTCGGACCTACAAGGTTTATCGGGGTATGGGCTCCATCGAGGCCATGAAGGAAGGAAGTAAAGACCGCTATTTTCAGAACGAGATTGAACTGGAGAAGGAATTGGTCCCTGAGGGGATTGTTGGCCGGGTCCCATATCGCGGTTCGCTTGCAGATACGGTTTATCAGTTGGTAGGGGGGTTGAGGGCTGGGATGGGTTATCTGGGCTGCGGAGACCTCCAGGAACTTCAGACCAAAGCCAGGTTTATGCAGATCACTTCTGCGGGCCTAAGGGAGGCCCACGTGCACGATGTAATCATCATAAAGGAGGCCCCCAACTACAGGTTAGAGTAATGGGAAAAGAGCTTTATGAACAAAAGATCCTGATCCTGGACTTTGGATCCCAGTATACCCAGCTTATCGCCAGGCGGGTGCGTGAGGCCCAGGTCTACTGCGAGATCCATCCATACAATATGCGTTTGGAAAAGATAAGAGCGTTCTCTCCCAGGGGGATTATCCTCTCCGGCGGGCCCGCCAGTGTCTACGACAAAGACGCCCCCATGGCAGACAAGGGCATCCTTGATCTGCACCTCCCCATCCTAGGGATATGCTATGGCATGCAATATCTTACCCATGTGCTCAGCGGCCGCGTATCACGGGCTGTGGACCGGGAATATGGGAGCGCAGAGATTCGTGTCGAGGATAACAGGGATTTGTTCTACGGGTTCCAAAAACATGAAGGGGAAATGGTATGGATGAGCCATGGAGATCGGATCGATAAGATGCCTGAGGGTTTTGCGGTCCTGGCCAAGAGCAAAAACAGCCCTGTGGCGGCCATGGCAGATGCCTCCAAAGGGCTCTATGGGGTTCAATTTCATCCCGAGGTGGCTCACACGCCAAACGGGACCAAGATCTTGAAGAATTTCCTTTTTAGAATATGTGGTTGTGAGCCCTTATGGACCATGGCCTCTTTTGCGAAGACTACCATCAAAGATCTGAGAGAAAAGATCGGTGAAGAGAGAGTGATCTGCGGGATCTCCGGCGGGGTGGATTCCTCAGTAACGGCCGTTCTCCTCCATCAGGCCATAGCAGAGCAGCTCTCCTGTATTTTAGTGGACAATGGGCTTTTGCGCAGGGGAGAGACCCAGGAGGTGATGGAACTCTTTCAGGAGCACTACCACATGGATATGCACCTCGCTGATGCCTCCGGCCACTTCCTGAAGCACCTGAAGGGTGTCACAGACCCTGAGGAGAAGAGGAAAATCATTGGGCGGGAATTCATAGCAATCTTTGAAAAAAAGGCAAGGGAGTTGGGTCAGGCAAAGTATCTGGCTCAGGGGACCCTCTATCCCGATGTGATCGAAAGTGTTTCATTCAAAGGGCCTTCCGCCACCATAAAGAGTCACCATAATGTGGGAGGGCTCCCCGAGGTCATGAAACTGGAACTCATAGAGCCCCTTCGGGAGTTGTTCAAGGACGAGGTGCGACAGGTGGGCGTGGAGCTTGGTCTTCCCAAAGAGTTGGTCATGCGTCAGCCCTATCCGGGTCCTGGACTGGCTGTCCGCATCTTGGGCGAAGTTACTCCTGAGAGGATTGAGATATTGAGATCGGCAGATGCTATCCTCCTGGAGGAGATAAGGAAGGCCGACCTCTACGAAAAGGTATGGCAATCCTTTGCGGTCTTATTGCCTATCAGGACGGTGGGCGTGATGGGTGATGAGAGAACCTATGAAAATGTCGTCGCCATAAGAATTGTGGATAGCTTGGATGCCATGACAGCTGACTGGACCAGGGTCCCTTATGAGATACTTGCCGGAATATCCAATAGGATTATTAATCACGTGCGGGGCGTGAACCGCGTTGCGTACGATATTTCCTCCAAACCACCTAGCACTATCGAATGGGAGTAAAACGCCATTCTCTGAGGACCGAAAGGTTACATGTCTGATCTGCATGCCATAGAGAGGCCAACAGGCATATCAAATATGGGTCAAAGGATAATGAGATTTAGAGAAAGATGGCTTACAGCTGGCGCCTGGCGTTTATGGGTGCCCCGAGTGTTGGCTGGCGCTGTGGGTCTCATTTTGCTCATAGCCGGCCTGGTGAAAGGGATGGATATGGACCTGTTCATCAGGCAGATGAGAGATTACGGTATTATATCCCAGCATGTCCTACTCGCGCTGAGTGCCTGGGGATTAATTGCCCTGGAATGTGCTCTGGGCATCGGACTGTTGATCTTCTATCGGCCCAAGATAACCCTTGCTTTAGCATCCCTCCTCTGGCTCACGTTTCTTGGGGCCACCGGTTGGGCCTGGTTAACCGGTGCCACAGAGGAGTGCGGTTGCTTCGGCGCTTGGGTAGAATACTCTCCTGGTCAGGCGGTGACGGAAAATCTGATTCTGCTGGTCGCCACTCTCTTGGCTTGGGTGTGGAACAAGGAATCGCATAGGCCCCAGTCTCGGGCAAAGGCCTGGTGTGTAGCCATCGCTTTTCTTATTGGAGCAACGCTGCCCCTCGCCTTCGGCTTTCCCGTATCTCGGATTGGCCAATCCCCATGGGAAACGATCGAAATTGAACTGAGCAAATTGCAGATTAAAGGGCTGGATCAGGTTGATCTGTCCAGTGGGACGCACCTCATCATCATCATGGACACGGATTGTGAGCACTGCAAAGAGGCCTTGCCAGAGCTAGATGCGTTGGCTGAAGCGACTGACTTGCCTTCCGTCACTGCCCTTTGCCCAAACGACGAATCTGCACGGACGAGCTTTATCCAAGAATTTCAACCCGCCTTTCCCCTTGGACAGATTGAGGAGAGTGTTTTCTTTCGCCTCCTTGGCCTCGGTGACGTACCGCGTACGATCCTGCTTAAAGATATGCGGGTGCAGAAAGTGTGGGATCATCATGTGCCGGACAGGAAGTTGATTGAAGCGGCAGAGTAAGGCCTAGAGGTCCTGGAACCGAAATCTTCCATGAAAGAATACCGAGAACGGACCTATAGAAAAAGGGCCAGAGCCAAAGATTTGGTCTCATTCCATGTGGCCGTCAAGGAGACGGATTTGTGGGTAAGTGCGGAGCGAAGTTTGGAAAATGAGACCAGGGATCTCATTCTTGATCACCGACACCAGCTCGAGCGTTACATTCAGTCCCATCCGGATTTCCTAACAACCCTTCAACCCTACCCAGAAGACCCCTATGCACCGTTACTGGTGAAGGAGATGATTGATGCCACCAGAGGCATCGGGGTAGGTCCTATGGCTTCTGTGGCTGGGGCCATTGCTCAATACGTGGCCAAAGGACTTAACCCATGGAGCGACCAGGTTATTGTTGAGAATGGCGGGGACATCTTTGTGAAAGCCAATCGTTCAGTGACCGTTTCGATTTTTGCCGGAGAGTCCCCCCTGAGCGGGAAAATCGGTGTGGTGATCCCCAAAGAGAAGATGCCCCTTGGAATCTGTTCCTCTTCAGCCACAGTAGGGCATTCCCTAAGCATGGGTATGGCGGATCTGGTCTGCCTCCTCTCTTCATCTGCTGTCCTGGCGGATGGTGCGGCCACAGCCCTGGGGAACAGGATCAAAAGCAAAACGGCCCTGGATAAGGTCGCCATCTGGGCAGATGAGATGAAAGGAATAAGGGGTGGGCTGGTCATTGTGGGGGACAAAATGGCCACATGGGGGGAAATTGAATTGGTGGGTTTGTAAGGGTTCCAGGGGTTAGCCTGTCATCCCGTTGGCCCGTTGAACCCGTTAGGAGCTCTCTAAAACGGATCCGGGGCAACGGGCAAACTGGCCAACAGGCAAAACTTGATTACAAGTAGTAGAGTGTGTCATCCACTTTTGGTGGACGTCTTTTGGGGGTTCTGGACGATTTTTCTTTGAGACTGAAGGGTTCTTCCTCCTCCAGGAGAGCTCCCATTTCCGCCTCTATTTGTTCTGGGTCCTCCCCGTTTTCCATTCGTCTCAGGGCCTCTTCCATCCCGGATCCTAGATCGAGTCCCGTCATATCCGTCAGCTTGCGCATGAGATTGGCAGCCTGCCTGGGATCGTTATCGTCCACATGATCAGCCTCCCTTGCTAGGAGAGCCATTGCTTGAGCCATTTTGGACTCGTCCATGTCTGGTAAAGGCATATCCTCCTCATCTCCACGACCGCGGAGCGTGGAAAAGGTGGACATTTGGCGAGCCAGCCTCTTTTTCTTGCACTTGGGGCAGAGAGGCCGTTTTTCCGTGTTCACCGCAGCAGAGAAGAAATTGAAAATCACATGGCAGTTTTGGCAATAAAATTCATATATTGGCATTGCTCATCCTTTTCGAATACTTCCCTTACTTGATAGGCCTTCAATGGGTAGAGGATATCTTTTACGCACAAGGCTGGCGCGCTTAATCTCTAGGGAGCCATCTGACGAACTGCGAGATCGGCAAACAGAATCAGCATCTCAAATACAAAAGAAATCACTGCCAGTCAAACGATTTTGTCAAGGAGAGGCAGATATTTGGGTTGTCTTTTTTCTTGAGGTTGCTATACTTTCCTACCAATATCCAGCGCCTCGTGGAGGTCTGTACCTTGACATGAAGATGAAAATCGGCGTTTTATCAGATACCCATCTTCATCGCCTGACCCAAGATTTCAGAGATATTCTTGATCAGTTCCTATGGGATGTGGATCTCATTTTCCACGTGGGGGATTTTGTTTCTGCTGAGATTGTGGAGTTTCTGAGTCAGAAAAACTTCCATGGTGTACAAGGCAACATGGATCCCATGGAGGTGAAAAAGGAGCTTCCGGAGAAGAAGGTGATTCAGTTGGGCCCTTACAGAGTGGGTCTTATTCATGGAGACGGACCCTCGAGGGATCTTGAGGAAAGGATACGGGTTGAGTTCCAAGATGTGGATGTCATTGTCTATGGCCATTCTCACCGAGCAGCAAATCATGTTAAAGATGGGATACTCCTGTTTAATCCGGGAACGGCAACAGGGTTTTCCTTTTCAAAGGACCATAGCGTTGGGATATTGGAGGTTGGTGAAACGATTCGAGGTGAAATCATTCCCATTGAATAATTAGCCCGAACTTGATGTGGAGCGTGAAATTGCGGGAGGAGATGAGAGTGAGGTGATTCTTATGAAGAATCTATGGGCGCCATGGAGGATGGAGTATATCCTTTCGGATCAGAAAGGGGGGAATTGTATTTTTTGCCCAGGAAGTGATCGAGACCAGGATGAAGAGCGTCTGATATTGTATGTGGGATCGCTAAGCACAGTGATGATGAACAGATTTCCCTATAATAATGGACACCTTCTGGTGGCGCCCATTCAGCATGTCCCTGGACTGGACCAACTCTCTGATGAGGAGAGTCTGGACCTTTTAATCATGGTTCGCAGATCCATAGATATCTTGAAAAGCATTATGAACCCCGAAGGCTTTAATGTGGGGTTAAACCTTGGTCGTGTGGCAGGGGCCGGAATGGAAGACCACATGCACTTTCATATTGTGCCGCGCTGGAATGGGGATACCAACTATATGACCGTCCTTGGTGAAGTGCGGGTCATTCCAGAGCACATCAAGGAGACTTATAGGAAACTCAGGACCGAATTTGATAAGCTATAATAACTTGGATTTGCTTTTCATCCCCAATCAGGGAATCCTGCGGAGGGGTGAAGCATAGATGGGCACTTTTGTATCTTTCATAACAGCCACATAGGAGGCCATGAATGAAGCATCTAAGATTCATATTAGCCATCATATTAATGCTTTTCGTCGTTATCGTTATTGTCCAAAATCATGGGGCCATGTCCGAGCAGGTTGCATTTAAGGTCGATCTCCGCTTCATTAAATACACGACCTCTGCCATGTCCCTGTATTTTATCGTGACCATCGCCTTTCTCTTCGGTGTGCTCGTCACCGGATTTTATGGTATAATTGAGCGCTTCCGACTCAAAAGAGATATTAAGACCCTTGTTATTGCGTCACGAGAAAAAGATAAGGAACTCAATTCTCTCAGAAACCTTCCTATTACCTCTGATGATGTCTCTCCAAGTCAGAACGACACCACTGAAGAGGAGTGATGAGGGCGAGATTTCATGTGGCAACAACTCTGGCAATGGTTCCTAGAACCTGAAAACCAGAAGCTCTGTTTAGGCATAATAGCCGCCCTTGTCATTGGCCTGATTCTCGGACGTCTGGCGCGTCGCAAGACAGAGAAGAAGATCAAATCAGCCGCCAGGGAAGGAGACAAGGCCTTCCTTAAGGGGGTGCAGTATATCCTTTCCAATGACCATGATCAGGCCATTGAAGAGTTCAGCAAATCGGTCCAGGTCAATTCTGAGACCATAGAGACCTACGTGGCCCTTGCCAATCTATACCGATCAAAAGGAGATATTGATCGGGCCATCCGGATCCGGCAGAACATCATTTTGAGACCCACTATTAGTGAACAGATCAGGATCCGGGCCCTCATTGATCTGGGATTGGATTACCGCAAGGCTGGGTTCTTAAACCGAGCACTCAGGACGTTTTTGAAGGTGCTCGAAAATCAGCCATCCAATATGGAGAGCCTGGAAGAGACCGAAAAAATCTATGAGGAGATGAAAGATTGGGCAAATGCCTTTGACATGCGCCAAAGGGTAGCCCGGCTGGCCAAGGGCGACCATGACCATATCCTGGCACATCACCAGACAGAGTTGGGCAAGGCCTGTCAAGAGGAGGGCCAATTGTCCAAGGCGCGCTCCTGCTACAATAAGGCCATATCCATTGATAAAACTTGCGTGGATGCCTACCTGCATCTGGGGGACCTCCATTTTAGTAGACAGGAGTACAAAAAGGCGATCGACACCTGGAAAAAAGTGGTGCAGGTGGCACCCCGCTTCACTTTTCTGGCCTATCGGCGTCTGGAGGGCGCCTATGCAAGGATGGAGAATCTTAAGCCAGTAGAGGATTTCTTAAAAGAATGCGCGCAACTCAACTCAGATGCCTTCACGCGCTTGGCCCTGGCTCGCTACCTCTATAATGAGCAGGACTATGAAGGTGCACTGAAGGAACTCGAAGATGCCCTCGCGCTGGACCCATCCTTCTGGGAGGCGAGGAAATTTATGGGTGAGATACTCCTGGAAAAGGAGAAAGAAGGAGAGGCCCTGGCAGCCTATGAGGACCTAATTTCCCACTTAAACGTGGCATACTTGAAATTCCAATGCAGCAACTGTGGTTTCAAACCAGATGATCTCCAGTGGCAATGTCCCCAGTGCAGAAAATGGGACACCATGAGCTTTATGGAATCCAAAATGGGTGAGTCCACCTTTTCCCCACAGCTTCCAGAACCACCCCTCGATGTGCCCCAGGAAAAGACAGAGGACGAAGTATGAGTAAGATGACACCCATGCTCAGACAGTTTCTGAGTATTAAAGGTGAGTATCCAGATGCGATCCTTTTCTTCCGCATGGGTGATTTCTATGAGATGTTTTTTGATGATGCCAAAGTTGCATCCAAGATCCTTGGTATCACGCTCACGTCCCGTGGGTCCTATAACGGACAAAAAGTGCCCATGTGTGGTGTGCCCCATCATTCTTCTCAGTCCTATATCGCAAGACTCGTTGAAAACAATTGGAAAGTGGCCATTTGTGAACAGACTGAGGATCCAAAGAAGAGCAAGGGGATTGTAAGAAGAGACGTGGTCCGGGTCGTTACGCCTGGCTCAGTCACAGAGGATGGGGGTGTGGATAGCAGGAGCAACCTCTATATTGCGGCCATAGCCGGAGCAACGGACCACCACGGGCTTGCTCACCTGGATCTCTCAACAGGGGCATTCCGTGTCACAGAAATCACGGATTGGGATGAATTGATCGATGAGTTGGGAAGGATTGATCCTGCCGAAATCCTGGTGCTGGAAAAGGATGACTTGGTCCAGCACAAGGGCCTTTCCGCCTACCGTCTGGAAGTCCTCGGCCGGGAGCTTTTTGATGAAGGCAGGGCAGGGCACCTCTTGAAAGAGCAATTGGGCGTAAGGTCCCTCGCCGGTTTTGGATGTGAAGGTATGGATCAAGGGATCATTGCGGCCGGTGCCATTGTGTATTATCTGAAAGAGACCCAGAAAGGGAGCCCGGATCATATCAAGGAACTTGTCACTTACCGCTTGGGTGATTTCATGTTTCTGGATGAGTCCACCAGTAGGAATCTTGAGCTCTTTAAAACCATGAGACGGGGATCCGTAAAAGGCTCCCTCTTTCATGTCCTCGACAGGACGGTCACGCCCATGGGGAGCAGGCTCCTAAAACGTTGGATCGGCTATCCTCTACTGGACTTGAATGAGATCCAAAGGCGTTTGGCTGCCGTGAAGAGTTTTCGTGATGATGAGATATTCCGAGAGGATATTAGACAGGGTCTGGAAGGGATATATGATCTGGAAAGACTGAACGCTCGAATATCCCTAGGAAGGGCCAACGCAAGGGACTTGGTGGCACTCAATACCTCCATTCTCAAGCTGCCAGCCATCAGGAAAAGGCTGGCCAGCGAAACGAGCAGCCTCCTAACGGAAATCTCCATGAAACTGGATACGCTCCAGGATGTGGCCCAGCTCATTGAAAAGGCCATTTGTGAGGAACCTCCATTGTCTTTAAAGGAGGGAGGTCTGATCAAGGAGGGCTATAACGGGGAGTTGGACAAGTTGATCTCTGTCACCCGGGATGGCAAGGCCTGGATTGCTGAACTGGCCTCCTCTGAACGTAAAAGGACGGGAATATCAAATCTGAAGGTGGGATACAATAGGGTCTTTGGGTATTATATCGAGGTCTCTAAAGCCAATTTGCACCTGGCGCCCCCCGACTACATCAGGAAGCAGACACTGGTCAACGGAGAGCGATTTATTACAGAGGCCTTGAAGGAATACGAGGAGATGGTACTGGGCGCTGAGGAGAAGAGGGTGGAGCTGGAGTACGAAATCTTTGGGCAGATTCGGGAAAGAGTGGCCCGTGAGAATCAGCGCATTAAAGAAACGGCAGGTCTTATTGGGGAACTGGATGCGCTTGCAGGACTTGCCCAGACGGCCCAGCTGAACAATTACACCTGTCCTCAGGTCCGTGATGATGAGGTGATAGACATTGCGGACGGACGACACCCTGTCATAGAGCAGACGGTCAAAGACGAAGACTTCGTGCCCAATGATATCCATTTAGATGACAAGGAGCACCAGTTTCTCATCATCACCGGCCCCAATATGGCGGGTAAATCCACCATACTCAGACAGACAGCCCTGACCGTTCTGATGGCGCAGATGGGAAGTTTTATTCCTGCTTCCAAGGGGAATATCGGGATCGTTGATCGGATTTTTACACGCGTGGGTGCCAGCGATGACCTGGCAAGGGGTCGGAGCACATTCATGGTCGAAATGAACGAGACGGCCAATATCCTCAGGCATGCCACGAGCAAGAGCCTGGTCCTTCTTGATGAAATAGGACGGGGAACGAGCACCTATGATGGTTTGAGCATTGCCTGGGCCGTGGCAGAATTCCTACACGATAGAGCAGACAAGGGGGTCAGAAGCCTGTTTGCCACTCACTATCATGAGTTAACAGATCTGATCGCCACCAAGCAGAGGGTGAAGAATTTTAACATAGCGGTCAAGGAATGGAATGATCAGATCATCTTTTTGAGAAAACTGGTGCCGGGCGGAACCAGCCGAAGCTATGGTATACAGGTGGCCCGAATCGCCGGATTGCCCAGAGAGGTCATTGAAAGGGCCAGAGAGATTTTAGATAATCTAGAGGGCGAGGAGCTGGATGAGGTGGGTAGACCGCGCTTGGCACGTTCCCAGGACAATGAGGATGAGGAAATGAGATTACAGCTGAATCTCTTCGGTCTTCAGGATCAAAGACTTCAAAGATGGATTCGTAAACTGGACATCTCATCCATGACACCCCTGGAGGCGCTGGTCGAGCTGAATAAAATGAAGGCCTATTTGGACGAACAAGAGAAATGAAAAGCAGAATATTCCACGTTAGTCTATTTCTTCTTCTCCTACTCGTATCATTCTGCCTAGGAGAGGGATCTGAGGTCTTGGGTAAGGCCCGATCCAAGCCAGAAACCTTACTCAAGCAGGCTGATAATTGCAGGAAATCCCTATACGGTTCCAAACACAAGAAGAAATATCGTCACCACTGGCTAAGGTGTATCCGTTATTATGAGAGCGTATATACCCGTTATCCAAAAAGTGAGCCGGCTCCCTGGGCCCTGTACCGAGAGGCCCGAATGTATACCAAGCTTTATGGGTATTCGGGAATGGGACAGGATCTAGATGATGGTCTCCAACGCTTTAGACGGCTGGTTGAAGAGTACGAGAATCATCGCCTCGCCGATGATGCGCAGTACCGGGTAGGGGAAATCTTTTACAAGCACAAAAAAGACCCTTCCCAGGCCTATGTGGAATTCTTGAAGGTGGATGTTAAGTACCCCTCTGGTGACATGCGTCCAAGGGCGAGGGCCATGTTGGATGAACTGACCGTCATCCTGAGTAAGAAGAATAACCAAAAAGGGAAACGTGCGGCCGATTCCAGTGCAAGCGAGTTGGCCTTGGTCAAAGACATCCGGCACTGGTCCACGCCCACCTATACCCGGGTGGTCATTGATCTTGAAAAATCCGTTAAATACACCTCCAATCTACTAAGAAAAGATCCCACGCATAAAAAACCAAGACGACTATACGTAGATCTGGTTAAGGCAAGGGTCGGTAAGGATATTGAGAGCTCCATACCCATAAAGGGGGGTCTGCTGCATAGGGCGAGGGCAGGGCAATTTAAAAAGGATAGGGTACGGGTGGTCCTGGATATTAACAGTATCAACACACATAAGATCTTTCATCTCCATGATCCTTTTCGCATTGTGGTGGACGTGCGCGGTGATGACGAAAGGAAAAATAAAAGCAAAAGTTCCTCCAGCTCAAAAAAGAAACGGGCCAAGAAAGAGACCGGGAAGACGAAACGCCAAGGCAAGACCGTTTCCCTTGCAAGACAACTGGGATTGGGCGTGGAAAGGATCGTCATTGATCCGGGACATGGGGGCAGGGATCCCGGGACCTACATCAAAGGAGGAATCAAGGAGAAAGACATCGTACTGAGCCTGGCCAAGGTACTGGCAGCAAAGATAAAGAAGCGACTCGATTGTGAGGCTATTCTAACAAGGAATAGGGATGTCTTTTTGTCCTTAGAACGAAGAACGGCCTTAGCCAATATGAAAAAGGCGGATCTTTTCATCTCCCTTCATGTCAATTCCTACAAACAGAAGAGGGTTCACGGACTGGAAACCTACTTCCTGAACCTCGCCACAGATGCCCGGGCCGTTATGGTGGCTGCCAGGGAGAATGCCACGTCGGAAAAGAATATCAGCGATCTTCAAAAAATCCTGAATGATCTCATGCTAAACACGAAAATCACGGAGTCGAGCCGGTTGGCCCGTGAGGTGCAAAGAGGCATGATAGGTAGGACCAAGAAAAGATACACCGGGGTACGAGATCTGGGCGTCAAGCAGGCCCCCTTCTATGTACTGATAGGCGCTGAAATGCCGGCCATTCTGGTGGAGACGGGCTTCATTACTAATACCAAGGAGAGAAGGCGCCTGCTCAGCAAAAAATATCAGGAAAGCCTGGCCGACGGTATTGTTTCAGGAATAGAGCGGTACATAAAGAGCATTGAGCAGGCCTATAAGGGTGGATAGCGACAGGGGCGACGGGGCCCAGATCATTTTTTCATTCTCAGATAACCATCAATGAACATATCGATATCTCCATCCATGACCCTGTCCAGATTACCCACTTCCAGATTTGTTCTGTGGTCCTTGACCATTCTATAAGGGTTGAAAACGTAAGATCTTATTTGACTTCCCCAAGCGATCTCTTTCTGGGTCTGGTGGATTTGCTGCTTCTTCTGTTCCAGCTTCTCTTTCTCTATTTCATAAAGTCGAGACTTCAAGACCTTCAAGGCCATTTCCTTGTTCCGGTGTTGGGATTTTTCATTCTGGCACTGGACGACAATATTTGTGGGGACATGTGTAATCCTCACTGCGGAGCTGGTCTTATTCACATGCTGACCCCCAGGTCCGCTCGCCCTGTATGTGTCTATGCGTAAATCCTTTTCATCAATTTCGATCTTGATATCCGTGTCCACCTCAGGCAGGACGGAAACGGAGGCAAATGAGGTATGTCGCCTTCCCGTGGCATCAAATGGCGAGATTCTGACCATGCGATGTATGCCATGCTCTGATTTCAGGTACCCATAGGCATAAGGCCCACTCACAGTGAAGGTCACATTCTTGACGCCTGCCTCATCACCGGCCAGATAATCTATGACGTGAGCAGACATGTTTCTAGATTCACACCAGCGAAGGTACAGCCTGAAAAGCATTTCAGCCCAGTCTTGGGCCTCTGTCCCGCCGGCTCCCGCATTGATGGCCACAATGGCATTGCGCTTGTCATCGGGATCACCGAGAAGGGATTGAAATTCAAGACCTTTAACCTTCTTTTCAAGCTGATCCACATCCTTCTCTACCTCTTTCAAGGTAGATTTGTCATCCTCTTCATAGGCCATTTCCGCAAGGATTTTAGCATCTTCAGTCTCTTGGTAATAGTGCTGCCATTGGTCGATTTTTTCCCTGATAGAGGCGCTTTGTTGATTCAACTTAGAGATCTCTTCCTGGTCCTTTTGCCAGAAATCGCCCTTTGACATGATCTTTTCTATTTTTTCTAATTCTTTTTGCTGGCCGTCCAGGTCAAAGATGACCTCTGAGCTCATTGAGTTGATCCATAATGTTTTCGATTCTCGAAATCATTTCGTTGTACATCTTTGACCTCCTTTGATTTCAAATTGAAGTTCCGCCAAGTTCCAGGGCTCTCTGCAGGGTTTGATCAGAAGCAGATGCCTCAGAAGGAGCAAGGGCTAGGAGTACACTCCCTGGCGAAAGGGTTTACGATCTTTGGGAACGAAGTAAAAGTAACTTATTGTAATATATCATATGAAAAATCTTCAACAAACTAATCACCAAAAGGGCAAACGCAAATAGGTCTCCATATCTGGTATAGAAGCTCATTGAAGAGAGCCCCAATCTTAATTCTTGTGTGAGGACCTCCTCTTTGAAGAGCTGGCTGCGGGAGATGATTTTACCATGTGGGCATATGA
>JASFEQ010000017.1:0-25340 GCA_050124735.1 Desulfobacteraceae bacterium
CTACGCCTACCGGAAACACTACCGATCCGGTTTATTTTTCCTCATGCGCCGAGGCGGGCAGTGACCGTTAACGCAGGCATGGTTATGCGGGCCTGGTACGACGTGCTCGGTATGCCAGGATCGGGCGGAATAGAACAGGCTGATTTCTTTGAATCCGTTGATCATCTGCACGCGCTTATTCAAAAGGAAATAGAATCCGGCATCCCCTGCGAACGGATTCTCTTGGCGGGTTTCTCTCAGGGAGGGGCCATTTCCTTACATACCGGCTTGACCTATGGAAAGCATCTGGCAGGCATATTGGCTCTATCCACCTATTTGCCCACCGTAGGTAACATCGAAGAGGAAATCAGTCTCGTCAATAAGGACGTCCCCATCATGATGGCCCACGGCACCATGGACCCTATGATTCCCATGGCCCATGCCCTCCGGACCAAACAAGCATTAAGGCGGCTAGGGTATGAGATCAGTTGGCATGAATATCCAATAATGCACGGGGTTTGCACAGAAGAAATTCAGGATATCAGCGCCTGGCTGTTAAAGATCTTTCACCACGAGTCCGGCGTCAAATAGGGACATCCCTCGCCTGGTGTGGATCCCCTATATTGGCATATTGAGAAGAGGTACGAAAAGAGAGCGACCTGTTCCCGCATGGTTCATGAAAGTAACTAAGTGCTTGCCTTTTCTATTAATTTATGTAAAATATAAGCCAAGAAAGAAATGGGAGTGAGACATATACGTCTTACTCTCACGCCACGCAAAACTCGGCATTCCGACTGACGGCGGAATTGTGCTTCCTTTCAGGAGGTATGGGAATGACGAGGCACTACTTGCCGATGTAGTGGTGGCAGGATCACGCTTACGGGTCCTCCTATCGACCGCGTGCGGTAAGGCATTGAAAGGTACCCGCGCGGCAGCCATTCACATACGAAACACTAAAACAAAAACCGTCATTGCAGAGGCCGCTTTTATAGCGGCCTTTGCATTTCAGAAAGATCTTAATCAGTTAAGGCAGTTCACGTTGGGAATGAAATAGAAGATTCATTGGCGGCAGCTGGGAAGCCCAAAAGGGGCATAGGCATAAAAAAGGCAGAGTCCATATGACCCTGCCTTTGGTGAAACAACCATGAGCCAGGAAAGGTTCTAAGTCTCCTTAGAAGTAATACTTAATCCCCACGCCCCCAAGAAATGTACTTAGATTAAGATCAAACGCTGATGGACTCACGCCAGGCTGTGTTTGGAGAAAGTCAACCGGATTATAAATATATTTTAGATCCACATTGAGGGCCCATTTTGGCGTAATGAAATATTCAACACCCACGGCAACCAGGGCGCCAAGACTATTATCCGCGTCCACTGAAACGCCCGGATAAAGATCTCTTAACGTGCTTGAAGCAGTAAAGTCATTGACAAAGTATCCAACGCCTCCACCTGCATAAAGGCCCACTTTAGGAATATCGGCCCACCAATGGAACCGTGCGGTTAAGAGAAGAGGAATCTGTTCGAGTTCACCGTACTCCACCACAGAACCCGTTGAGCTCAGTGTCAAATCCAAATCCGGTTTCACATATCCACCGCTAAATTCCAGAGAGAAATAATCAACAAAAAAATAGGTGAGGTTGGCTTCTCCATAGACCGTTCCGCTAGATTTGATTTCACCCTGCGGCATGTCATCGTCACTAATCTTGTAAAATCCTGCCCTTGCCCCTACGCCGAGCTTCTTGTCCATTTCCTCGGCAGATCCGACCTGAGCGGTAAAAACGAAAAACACTGTCGCAAACATGATTAAGACAACTCTTTTCTTCATCCCTTTCCTCCTATCTCCTGATGCGAGCTTTTGTTGCACTTTTGCTCGTGCAAAATCTCTTCTCCCAAACCTGTCGTCCATTGGGGATGTTTTTGGTGATTTAGATTTTACTCTATTTAGGGCGAAAATTAAATATAAAACGCCATTTGACGTCACGTCCGGAGCTGATTATAGATTTTTTTTGGACAGACTGGCGTCCGCAACCTAGCAACGTGGAACTTAGGATGTATCTGATTCCTGCAGAACCTCAGGGGAGTGATTTTATCTGGAGGATTAGAAATGCGCGGCCATTCGGATACCGTATATGAATCCCTTGGGGCCCTCACCGACCTTCATTTTCTCCCTCATGTATTGCACATCCAAGGTAAGGGCAAAATATTGATGAAGCACGAACCGAACATAGGCTTCGGCCACTTGCGTTTTGTCAATGTCCTGATTGCCGCCACCCAAGAAGGCATAACCAATGCCTATGTTGTCCTCTTCCCGCCCCCAGAGTTTTCCTTTGATGTCAATGCCACCGGAATAGATACGTTCAAAATCTACAGCGGCCTTATCGTCCCCCCACCCCAACCGGATCCAAACGCCTAAATTCTCGCCAAGCTCCTGGTCAAATGGTAAAAAGATGGAGCTCCGGCGTTCTGCACTGAGCCCTTCTGGATCCAGAAAATCTGCGCTGGACCAATCCACAACCATCCTGTAGTTTCCCTTTCCCAAAGAGGTTTCCAGGCGGTACTGGAGTTCAACCCCGTAGAAGTTAAATGAATTTCCATCCGCGTTCTCGTTTATGTGCATGACCACCCCGTCAATGGAGAAATCGCCCATGCCCCATTCAAAGGCTCCACCAATATCGTATGAAGGCAGGAAGGCGTTGGGTCCGTTGACGAGTGCCTCATTCATGAACTGGGTGTATTCGTCGTTGGAGTAAACGTTATTATCGAGGTAATCTGTGGCGTCAATGAGCCCGCCAGTAAGTCCCAGCGAGTGGTTTTCACCAAATTGGAAAGTGTGTTTGTACCATGCGGTGAGTAGATAGTCCCGGCTCGTGCCGTTGATGTTTTTGACGTCATCCTCTAACGCGGCTGCCCAGGACCTGAGCACAAAAGGCGAGACATCATTCAAGGCATTGCCTCTGGCAAAACCAAACTTTGCTAAGAACTCATCCTTTTCAGTGGCCCTGAAGGCAATTTCAGGTTCGAAGGGCATCGCACCCCGGCCTGTGTTGGTGAAGCCCGGCGCATCCCTAAGGTCCTGGTACTGAAAAGAACCTGCAAGGACGCCTTCAATGGAAAGCTTTTCGGTAATCTCTATTGCCCGAGTATTTATTCCACAGGACAGTACGACCAGCATGGACATCCACAGAACTCTGATCCAATTGCCTTTAGCCATCGACCTTCACTCCCGCAGGAACATCCAAAATAAAAAAGGGACTAACTTATAAAGGCTAATCCCTCTGAAGACGCACTGGCGTCCCCAACCGGATTTGAACCGGTGTTGCCGGCGTGAAAGGCCGGTGTCCTGGACCTGGCTAGACGATGGGGACGCTATCCACGCAAAAAGATTTATAGCAAAATGATGGTCACCGCCGAGGTATTCACCCCAGAGAGGGTCCAAACCCTATTTTCTCATGTTGCCCTGTGATGAACCAGCGATTCTCCTAACAAAATATCTGGCTGGCTCAGGCAAAGCGATTCTGGATGCTAGATGCTGGATACCAGATAAACAAAACATATTCAATTCATCCAGAATCCAGTATCCGCTCGTTCCCTGCACTCGAATGTCATACAAGATGACTGGAACTGATGCTAAATCTCATTAAAAAACATAACAACTGGTGGGCCGTACAGGAATCGAACCTGTGACCAACGGATTAAAAGTCCGCTGCTCTACCTAACTGAGCTAACGGCCCAATCAAAAGAATCAAAGTAATACCTTTTACTTATCTTGTCAAAATATTTTTGAGCAGGCCTATTCCATTCTAAAGATATTCTCGCGGATGAGGGTGAGTTCCTCATCATTGAGAGTGTAGGGATAGTTCCACTGCTTCACGTCAGGAAGGCAATTACCAAATGGGCGGTTGCAGGCCACTTTTCCATCTGGTCCCAGACAACCTGTGGTCATGAAGGGTGCACCGAGGTTTATGATTTCGTTTAGTCTATCCGGGGCAAGCCCAAAATCAATGATACGACCAAGCGCGTCAAAATTCATGTCATCAAAAAAACTCCGTTCATGTTCGATCAGATACCGGGCCAACTGTACCCGCAGGTATTTGGGCCAATGGGGCTGAGGTCTGGCGCCCAGGCTGGAACTTTCCTCTGCAAAGAAAGAAAACAGGTGATTCACAACACCCATCTGCCACATTCTCTCCATAAGGGAGACCATCTCCTTTTCCGTTTCACCCATGCCCACCATGAGATGGACGCCCACATCTAAATTCCCAAAAACGTCAAGACCAGCTGTCAAAATCTCCCAGTATCTCTCCCATCTGTGAGGACCTGACACCCCACTTCCCCGGTATCTATCAAAGAGCTCTGGGGTGCCTAGGTCTATGGCCACGCCCACCTTATCCACGCCAGCGTCCTTCATGGCGACCAGATCTTCCCTCTCTATTATGGTGGGGCTGATAAGGACGGATATGGGTATGGAGGTCTCTTTTTTCAGCCCATGGGCCAGCACCAGGGTGTCCTGACGGCATTTGCCGTTGGTGATCATGGAGATACAGGTACGTTTAACGTATGGAGGGGCCTTGTTGATCGCATCAATGACTTCATCCATCGGGTATATGGGCCATTCCACATGAATGAAGCTCTTTTCTTCATAGGTTCCGGGACGCCTCTTGGCCAGGCCGCAATAGGCACAATTGGCGGAACACCCTTCAGGGTAATGAACCAGCAGGTTCACGCATCGGTTCACCGCACCCCGATACATCCTCCCCTCCATCAAACCGAGGGAGATGGCTGTGGCATGGCTCACTTTTACATATTCAGGACTCTCTATTTTCATCACAATTATAAGAATTATGAGACCTTCGAAAAACGTTCAATTTTGTTCAAGGTCAAGGAAGGCGAAGATTTTAACCACAGGAATACACGATAAGTATTTCGAGGATTGAAATCTGAGTCTGACGCGGAGATTGGGCAAAAGGGGACGTTTTTCAAAGGTCTCACAGTCGGACCTGGTTTTCCTTGGCCATCATAATGGCCTTGGTTAAAGTAGGGACATCGAGGCCATAAATCATGTCATCCTTCCATACCCTTGAAAGATTTTCCCCTATGCTTTCCTCTCGTGCTGAAGTCCATTTAAGGGTCTTCTCAAGCCGGTTGATATCCTCACGGGTGGAAAAAAAATCCCCAGTGATAATCACATTCTCAATGGATCCGCCTGACAAGGCAAGATAGATCTCCAGAAGTCCTCCCCTCGTCTTAAGCCGACCCAATCCCATCCTGGCTCTGGGATGCTTATGGGAAAAGATCCAATCCTGGTTGGTGTACCGCTCTTTCACATAGCGCCGAATGACCTCTCTTTCCCAGTCGTCAGGTTGGTCTTTCTGGAAAACGATTCCGAATTCTTCTTCAAAGGAGGCCTCAATGGCATCCACCGCCCGAATTACAGGGACATCTTCTCCAACTTCTTTGCAGACAGTGGTCATTCGCTGGCTGAAACAATTGTACCCCTTGTCACTGAGTTTGATTAAGGGAGTATTCATGATATCTGTCATCAGCGGGACGTCGAAGTCCACGAGCAGACTGGTGTGAAAGAGGAGGCTCTTCCCTGTTTCATAGGCTGCTGACAACCCTGCTATCTTCTTCCCACTCACTTCCAGATCATTCTTGGGCTGAAAATAGGACTGGATGCCAAATCCCTCTAAGGCCTTGATCAAGACATGGGCCAGGGGCTCAAAGACCCCACCTAATCCCCCCCTGAGTCCAGGATAATCCACGTTTATCCCCAGACCCAAGGCAATGATCTCAGGCCCCATTATGACCGTACCACCGCCCGTGCTCCTCCGGTTGTATTCAATTCCCCTTGCCCGGCATCTCTCAAGCCTCAGGGCCGCCTCGATATCCTGGTATTTACCCACAATGACGGATGGGACGAATGTGTAGAGGTGGAGTATGGGCGGGGATTGATGATGAGCCACAGATTGCGGTAGCGTGTCGTCCACGGCCAGTCCTTCGGCCGTGGAGACAGCTCTTGACATATTCTTGAAAAGACGCCAGCGTTCAGCCATCTTTATTCAGCCTTGGCTTTTTCCTCCTCGGCCTTCTTGATCTCTTTCTCTACAAAATCTGCAACAGCCTCTCCATGGATCAAATTCCCCAAGTCTGCTTCCAGATTGCTCGCCTCGATGACAATTATCCAGCCCCCACCATAGGGGTCCGTATTTATAAGACTGGTATCCTCTTCCAATTCCTCGTTCAATTCCACGATCTCACCAGAGACAGGGGCGACCAAGTTGCCGATCCATTTCCTTGACTGGATCTTTCCGCAGACTTCGCCCTGACTCACTTCCTCCTCTTCATCGGGAAGATCCACAAACACGATATCGCCAGCCTCCTTTTGGAAAAAATCCGTCATCCCAACGGTCACTTTTGTGCCGTCCACTCGCGCCCAGCTATGTTCCTGATGGTAATAGAGTTGATCTGGCATGTTGTATCCTTTGATATCAGCCATAGTGCGACCTCCTTTCTTATGGTGAGACCTTTGAAACACGTCCCCTTCTGCCCAATCTCTGCGTCAGACTTAGATTTCAATCCTCGAAATACTTATCGTGTATTCCTGCGGTCAAAATCTTCGCCTTCCTTGATCTTGAACAAAATTGAACATTTTTCAAAGGTCTAAAATTATTTTCAATCTGACCTGATCGCAGCAGTTCGTTATGGGCGTTAACTTTAGGCGTGTCTAGCACCCATAATTTCCCATAGCAAGCCAATTCTTTTATTCAATTCAGACAATTACTTAAACCTCGCTTGCACTGCCTTAGCGTGAATGGGAAGGCCCTCTGCTTCAGCGAGTGTCACAACCACATCTTTCAGACTGGACAGACCCTTTTTGCTCAAGTATTGAAACGTCGGCTTTTTAATGAAGTCATCCACTGAAAGCCCCGAAAACATGCGGGCACACTGGCCCGTGGGGAGAACGTGGTTCGTCCCAGATGCATAATCACCCACTGGCACGGGGGCATAGGGTCCCAAAAAAATGGATCCAGCGTGGTTTATCTTGTTCAGGGTAATAAAGGGGTCTTCCGTGAGGATCTGAAGATGCTCAGTCGCATACTCGTTTGTAAAATCGATCGCCTGTTCCATATCCTTGGCCACCAGCACGTGGGAGTGTTTGGTAAGGGAGGATTCAAAAATCTCTTTTCTGGGAAGGGAATCGAACTCCCGATTTATCAAATCGCAGACCTCCTTGGCCAAATTCTGCGAGGTGGTAACCAACACGGCTGCTGAGTCGGGGTCATGCTCTATCTGAGATAGAAAATCCACGGCGATCAAATCCGCGTCTCCCGTCTCATCAGCCAAAATCAAGACCTCGCTCGGACCTGCTGGAGAATCGATGTCCACCTGACCGTAGACGATCATTTTTGCAGCAGTGACATATTTGTTTCCTGGACCCACGATTTTATCCACCCTCGGTATGGTCTCTGTTCCATAGGCCAGGCTCGCTACTCCCCACGGACCTCCAACCTTAAAAATACGATCGCAGCCGGCCAGATCCGCTGCCACCAAGGTGGCTGGGGTTGCCACCATCCCCTTGCTGGGAGGGGTCACAGCCACAATGTTTCCCACGCCAGCCACCTTGGCAGGCAGCACGGTCATAAGAATGGAGCTGGGGTATGCAGCCGTTCCCCCGGGGATGTAGCATCCGACAATATCCATCGCCCTGGTCATTCGACCAGCCAAGATGCCCTCTGAGACCTCTATAGACCACATCTCCCTCTCAAGCTGAGCGCGGTGGAACTTGGTAATGTTCTCAGCCGCAATCTTGAGACAATCCACCACCTTTGAATCTAGCTGCTTGTAGGCCTCCGCTATCTCTTCTTGGGTCGCTTCAAGGTCCGCTAAGGAGATGTCCTCCTTGTGCTTTTTATAGTGCTTTAGGGAGACGGCATCTCCGTTTTTCCTGATATCTTCTACGATCTTACGCATCTCCTCATACACAGTGGAGATATCCTCCATGGATCTTTCCATGATTCCTTTCAACTGATCAGGACTCAAATCTTCGATTCTTTCAGGTTTTATCATGACCTCCACGATCTCTCTCCTTTCAGATTGGTATCTTGTCAGTAGTCTGTGGTCCGTTGTTTGAAAAAAACGGACAACTGACCACTAGCCATTGACATCCCTTAGATGACAATAATCCTTCAGGGCATCCGTTGTGCTTGGGAAGGCCAGGTCATCCCAGGGTATTTCCCCCAGCCGAAACTGCTTGACTTCCAGGGCTTCGTCACCCGCTGTGAGATCCCCTGCCAAATACTCAGTCACATAGACGGCTACGACCACCGCCCGACCTGGATACGAATAGACCCCAAGGAGATCTTTAATGCGAGTTCTGATTCCGCATTCCTCCTCGGTCTCCCTTAGTGCTGCGGCCTCCACGGGTTCACCCCGATCCACATATCCTCCAGGCACAACCCATTTGCCCTTTTGGGGCTCAATGCCACGTCTCAGAAGCACGATCCCTCCATCAAGTTCCACCACAGAAGTGGCCACCAACTTAGGATCCAGATAAAAGATGAAGTGGCAATCGGAACAGACCAGCCTTGCCGGTTCATTCTCCTTTAGTTTTGAAGATTCCAGTCTTCCCCCGCAAACTGGGCAGAATTGAAAGTCGGGCTCTTCCTGCATCATGAAATGGTCATGACTCATTTTTGATGCCCTCTTGGCCTGGGCGGGTAATCGGCAGTCAGCCAGACATAGTCGGCCGTCTCTCTTTCTATGGTTACCTCTTTACTCAATGGTAATGGCATGATGGTCACCATGGAGACAGGAATCCGTTCGATTGTCCTGCCTGGAATACCAAACTTGTTGATGATATGTCCATTCCCTGTAAAAGCAATCAGCTTTCTCCCATTTTCTTTCAAGTATTCTGCCAAACTCTCTGCCATTGTGTCTTCCCATACGCACTGGGCCTCATAAAAGTACTCAAATTTTTTCAGGTCTCCATGAGGATGTCGTTCGTAAGCCTCTCGGACGTAGTTTCTGTGGGCTTCGTTGCTTAGATCGATCTCCTGGGCTATCCTGTCCCTTTCAGATTCGTTCAGACTTTCTAAACCTTGCCTTGCCACCTTTCTTACCACGTCGCGGGGGGCATTAATGGCCAGAACCGCCCCGTCATGCTGCTCAGCCATTCGTATGAGGGGTCGATAAAAGTGATAGTCGGAACCCCAGTCCACTTCCCTTAAAAACTCCTTTTCATCCAATTCGCCTCGATAATAGCGGTCGAGGGTGGGTTGTTGGGGTTTCTCGAAAAACTCCATGGCAATGCTCACGGGTCCGCAGCATGCCAAAAGGGCCTGAAGAATCTGAACCTGTATAAGATGATGTTCCGGATTGTCATGTACCTCGCCAATAAATATAAGGTCCTTTGAAGAGATCTGATCAATTAACTGATCAAAAGAGAGCACGGTTCCTGTGTTAAGCTCCAATATTTGACCGATCTTGAAATGGCCTGAAACGCCCGGTATGGTTGCCATGATAGGTGAAGATTTTTTTGTCCCAGCACACCCACTTAATGCGAAGAAGACCATGAGAACAGAGAGTATCAGGAGCAGTTTCTGAATCCACATTTTCCCACCTCATCCTACTATCTTAGCCGCAGACACACGCAGACACTCTTTTCGATACAAGTGCTGTTTAGGGAAAATCACTTAAAACTGACGTGTAACGGCGTTCAATCCCGTCGTGCGGGATTGAACACTGGGAGCGGGCTTTTAGAAAGACAATAAACTCGTTTATTGCCCGCTCTAGGGCCCGTCTCCCATATTTTAAGCAATTTTTGTCTAGTCTATCCTCTCTACCTTTAGGCTGGCTTTTGTCTGTGGATGTCTGCGCGTGTCTGCGGTTAATTATCGAGGGAACTTGCCCAGACAATTCCCTTGACTCCCTTCATTCCTATCACTTACCCTGGACGTGTGCAAGCCCGTTATTCCATGCCTGATCCACCATCAGGAATACCCCATAAGTTCCTGATTTCAGTTTTTAATCCCAAATTAGACGGTGAATTTGGGTCTATTGAGATAGATCAGAAAAAATTAGGTCCGCGAGGACTATTCAAGGGGCACCTATTATGCTTGAAGACTATCCCAAGGAAGTCATTCTGAAAGATGGGACCGGGGTCACTTTAAGGCCGCTGCGTAAAGGAGACGAAGATCTCCTCTTCAGGATGTTCAACCGTTTGTCTGAAGATGACAGGTGGTTTCTTGATCACGACGTGGCCGATTTCGGACTGATTGAGAATTGGGTGAAAAATATGGATCCAGATAGAGCGCACTCCATACTGGCCGTCTTGGGAGGCCAGATTATCGCCCACGCCACTTTGCTCAGGAAATATTACGGAGCCAAAAGCCACATTGGTAACATCCGCATTTCCGTTGACCCCGCTTTTCGTGGAAAACACCTGGCCACGTGGATGCTCCTGGACCTCATCAATCTGGCCATGGCCATGGGACTGGAAACGCTCATCATGCAGCTGGTGGAAGGCAGAGACGCAGCGCTTATTCGAAGCATCAAGAAACTGGAGTTCCTCGAAAAGGCGGTCTTGAAGGACTATGCCAAGGATAGGGAGGGAAACCCGCACAATCTTGTCATTATGCTCAAGCGTCTTCATCGGCTATGGGACGATGTAAGAGTGGATACCCCATGAATGAAACACCTCTGTCTCTACACGACCTGGCCACAGAATCCCTTCGTCTCGATTTACCGAAAGGGCCTGGCGTTTATATCTTTAAAGACCGATCCGATCAGATTATCTATGTGGGTAAGGCCAAGAACCTCAAGAAAAGGGTCTTGGCCTATTTCAAACCTTCCCGTGAGCTTCCCCATAAAACGGCCTTGATGATGAACAAGGCCGAAGGCCTGGATTACTTCCTCACAGCCACAGAGAAAGAGGCCTTCATTCTCGAGGATACTCTCGTAAAGCGACATATGCCGCGCTACAATATCATCCTCAGGGATGACAAGCGGTATCCCTGTCTCCGGTTTGACATCCAAAACCCCTTTCCCCGGTTGAGTATTGTCCGGAGGATCAAAAAGGACGGCGCCCTCTACTTCGGGCCCTTCTCCTCGGCCAATTCTGTGCGAAGTACCCTCAAGTTGATCGACAAGATATTCCACCTAAGAAAATGCAAAGGCCGGGATCTGCCTAACAGATCAAGGCCCTGTCTCAATTACCAACTGGGCAGGTGTCTCGGTGCTTGCGTACATGAGGTCTCCAGTTCCGCATACAACGAGATCGTCGATCAGGTAAAGCTCTTTTTAGAGGGGCGCAACCGTGAATTGATCAGGCAGCTGAAAAAAAATATGACACAGGCCTCAGAAAATCTCGATTTCGAGAGGGCCGCTCGCATCAGGGATCAAATCAGGGCCGTGGAAGCCACCATAGAACGGCAACATGTGGTCTCCCCCAAGATGGAAGACCAGGATGTGATTGGCCTTGTGGAGGAAAATGGAAGGTTCCAAGTGGTTATTCTTTTTGTGCGAAAAGGATATCTCTTGGGTAGCCGGGATTACCTTTTTAGAAATAAGGGAGCGTCCCGTTCTGAGATCATGGAGGCTTTCCTGAAGCAGTACTATGCTCAAGAGTCTTTCATCCCAAAACACATCCTCATCTCTGAATCTGTTGAAGACCTGCCACCTCTGAAGGATTGGATCTCTGACCTGGCTGGCAAAAGGGTATCCGTACATCATCCCAAGAAGGGTGAAAAACACCGCCTCGTCAGGATGGCGGTGACAAATGCAGAAAAGCTCCTCAGCACGCGTACGGAAATCCAGAAGGATGATCTGATGGTCCTGGCAAAATCTGTCTTGAGGTTGAGAAAGATCCCAAGGGCCATCGAAGGACTCGATATCTCTACGCTACATGGGGACCAAGCCGTAGGGACCGTTGTTTGTTTTCTAGATGGTTTACCTCACAAGTCCGGTTATAGAAACTACAAAATAAAGGGGATCGAAGGGATAGACGATTATGGAATGATGTCCGAGGTTGTCTCCCGGCGACTCTCCAAAGGCAATCCGCCTGATCTCTTTCTCGTGGATGGAGGCAAAGGCCATCTCTTGGCCGCGAAAAAGGCGATGCGCAATTTTCATGAGCTGGAGCTCCCTGAGGTGGTCGCCATCGCAAAAGCGGATGAGAGAAAAAAGAGCAAAACGGATAAGATCTATATCTTTGGTCGTAAAAATCCCCTCTCGCTAAGTAGCGAACATCCCGTGCTTCTCCTTTTGATGTGGATTCGTGACGAGGCGCATCGGCGCGCTATCACATACCACCGCAAACTGAGGAGAAAACGCTTCAAAGCATCCGAATTGGATCAAATACCAGGTATTGGGCCAAAGAAAAGGAAGCTTCTTATGGGGCATTTTGGGGACCTAATGGGCGTTTCTGAGGCAAAATTCGATGATCTTGTCCTCATCCCTGGGATCAGCCCCTCCCTGGCAAAAAACATTTTGACATTTTTTTCAGAAAGGATTAAGAAGGTGGGCGCTTAGGGTATTTGGGTTGACACCTGGGGAGCCTTTGTGCTAAACTAAACTTAATTGAAGTCAATCTTTCAAGTTCAAATTCAAGAGAGAGCGCGTTTTGGCTGCCAAAAAAGTCACTATTGTTTTTCTTCCAGGGGCCTCAAAAAAGGTCAAGCAACTCAAGATCCCTAGGTCTCTCCTCTTCTTTCTATTCCTTGTCTTCCTATCAGTTGCCCTTGCCCTCACCTGGGGTGTGAGGGACTACCGCGCCATAAAGGCAAAAATCCCGCGGCTCGCCAAATTGGAGGAGCAAAATGAGCAACAGAAACTACAACTTGTTGCCCTGACCCATAAGATTGATCAAATCAGCGGGAAATTGATCGAACTCAAAAAGTTTGATCATAAACTGAAAACCATGGTCAACCTGGAAACCAGTGAGGATAATTCTCAGTTCCTAGGTATCGGAGGCTCTGATCCTTCCTTATTGAATCCAGACTACACCCTTGAACAGGCCCATCAGAAATTGGTTCGCCTGATGCATAAGTCTCTGGATAATCTGGATACGGAAATCTCCATACAGGCCAATGAAAAGGAGGAACTGTACAAATTTCTTGAAAACCAAAAGACCATGCTGGCAAGTACGCCTTCCGTTTGGCCGACGCGGGGATGGGTCAGTTCCCGTTTTGGATATCGCATTTCTCCATTTACCAATCAAAAGGAATTCCATAAAGGAATTGATATAAGCACACGGATGAATACGCCTATTATTGCGCCGGCAGATGGTGTTATCTCTTCAACTGGGAAAGACCATGGCATGGGGAAGATGCTCACCATTAACCATAGCTATGGTGTCAAGACAAGATATGGACATCTGTCCAAAATTCTGGTCAAGAAAGGGCAATATGTGAAGAGGGGCCAAAAGATTGCGCTGGTGGGAAATACCGGCCGCAGCACAGGACCCCATCTCCACTACGAGGTATACCTTAACGGCCTTCCGGTGAATCCCTTTCGCTATATTCTCAATTAGTTTTCAAATTTCTTTCTCCACATTTATAGTGTATAATCGATTCCTGGATTTTTCCCATCCTAGTGACTTGGTTTGACCCCATTGAGTTTGACTCAATGGGGGGAGTAATAATGGAGCTGCTGGAAACAGATGATCGGTAAAGTCGTAAAAGGAATTTTTGGCAGTAAGAACGAGAGGGAGTTGAAACGCATGGCGCCTATGGTTGAGACCATAAACCGATTGGAGCCTCAGTTTCAGGCCCTCTCTGACACCCAGATTCGTGCAAAGACCGCTGAGTTCAAAGAACGGCTTTCACGGGGTGAATCCTTAGAAGATTTGCTGCCCGAGGCCTTTGCTGCTGTGCGGGAGGCCTCTGTCAGGACCCTGGGGATGCGCCACTTCGACGTTCAGCTTATTGGTGGCATCGTACTGCATGAAGGGATGATCGCCGAGATGAAAACGGGTGAAGGCAAGACATTGGCTGCCACCCTTCCCCTCTACTTGAACGCACTTACAGAAAGGGGCGTCCACTTGGTCACGGTCAACGATTATCTGGCAAGGCGAGATGCTGAGTGGATGGGAGGAATTTACAACTTCTTGGGGCTTTCTGTGGGCGTGATCGTCCATGGCATGTCTGATGAGGACCGGAAGGCGGCCTATAATTGCGATATAACCTACGGCACGAACAATGAATTCGGGTTTGATTACCTGAGAGACAATATGAAGTTTGACTCTGAGGATTTTGTGCAGAGGGATTTTCATTATGCCATCGTGGACGAGGTGGACAGCATATTGATCGATGAATCCAGAACCCCTCTCATCATAAGCGGGCCTGTAGAGCACAGCGAAAACAAAATCTATGTAGAGGTCAAACCCCTCGTCATCAATCTGAAGAAAAATCAGGGAACCGTCATACGCTCTATCCTGAAGGATGTGCGAAATAGACTGGGGAATGAGGATGATGGGGACCGGGCCATTGAGATGCTTCTCAAGGTCAAACGCGGAGATCCCAAGAATCCTGTTTTTCTGGACATTCTGGCCCAGAATCAGGCCTTCAAAAAGGACATAGATCGGATGGAGAGCATGCTGAGGTCCCAGAAACTTCTCCCCGAGTTGGATCAGGACCTTTACTGCACCATTGACGAGCGCGGCAATTCCGTGGACCTCACAGAAAAAGGGATCCAGCTCGTCTCGGCTGCGGGTCTGGGCGATTTCGTACTCCCAGACATGGATGATGAAAGCCACAATATCATATCTGATGAAAGCCTGAGTGAAGGGGAGAAATCAGAGCGGCTCAGGGATCTGGAAGAGCGCTATGTGCGCGCCTCAGAACTCCTTCACACCACCCAACAGCTTATTAAGGCCTATTGGCTATTCGAGAAGGATGTCCACTACGTCATCAAAGATGGACAGGTGGTCATTGTGGATGAGTTCACGGGACGCATGATGCCGGGTCGCCGTTGGAGCGACGGTCTGCATCAGGCGGTGGAGGCAAAGGAAGGCGTGAGCGTGGCAGAAGAGAACCAGACCCTGGCCACCGTCACCTTTCAGAACTACTTCCGAATGTATGAAAAACTCGCCGGCATGACAGGAACCGCGGACACGGAGGCTGCTGAATTCAATAGTACATATAAATTGGATGTTACGGTGGTACCCACCCACAAGAAAATGATTCGCACAGACTACCCTGATGCGATCTACAAGACCGAAAGGGAGAAGTTCAAAGCGGTTGCGGAAGAGATCATGGAGCTTTACGAAAAGGGACAACCTGTCCTCGTGGGCACCATCTCCATCGAAAAATCGGAGATGTTGAGTAAGATGCTGAAAAGGGCAAGTATCCCCCATTCTGTACTGAATGCCAAGCATCATGAAAAGGAAGCGGAAATCGTTGCCCAGGCAGGCCAGGCAAAGACCGTGACCATCTCCACCAATATGGCGGGCAGAGGAACAGATATTGTGCTGGGCGAAGGTGTCGTGGATCTGGATGGCCTCCACATCCTCGGAACAGAAAGGCATGAAAGCCGTCGCATCGACAACCAACTCAGGGGTAGATCGGGCCGCCAAGGAGATCCCGGAACCTCTCGCTTCTATCTTTCCCTTGAGGATGATCTCCTCAGGATATTCGGCTCTGAGAGAATATCCTCCGTCATGGACCGTCTGGGCATGGAAGAGGGACAGCCCATTGAGCATAATCTGATCTCCAGGGCCATCGAAAATGCCCAAAAGAAGGTGGAGGCCCATCATTTTGATATCAGGAAACACCTGCTCGAATATGATGATGTGATGAACAAGCAAAGGGAGATCATCTACACCCTGAGGAGAGATCTGCTTGGGGGCGATGGGGTACGAGACCTTATCCAGAATATGGCGGATGAAAAGGTGGAGTCCCTGATCGAGGGCCTCACCGATCCCAAGGAGTACCCGGAAAACTGGGATATCCAGGGATTGAAAGAAAACATCGCCAGGTTGTTCGGCTTTGCACCAAAAATCGGGCCTGAAGATCTTGGAGAAGATAGGTTTGATCAGTTGAAAGTGGAAGACATGACCGATTTGCTCAAGGAACAGGTTCAAGCCTCTTTTCAGAAAAGGGAGCAGACGTTTGGAGAAGAAGATCTGAGATCCTTGGAAAGATTTGTCGTTTTAAAAATCATTGATGACCAGTGGGTGGCTCACCTCCAAGACATGGAAAACATGAAAGAAGGAATAGGGCTAAGGGGCTACGGCCAGCTCGACCCCCTCCGGGAGTATCAAAAGGAGGGATTTGCCCTATTCGAAGAGCTCATGGATCGAATAAGGGAAGAGACTCTCACCACCCTTTCCCGTGTTCAACTCCTCCGACAAAGGCCGGCCGAAGACCTGCCTAAAAAGAAAAAGAGGGCTATGCAACTCAGCCACGGGGATGACGGAGAAAAGCCCGCAACGGTCAAGCGGGAAGGCAAGAAGATCGGCAGGAACGCCCCCTGTCCATGCGGTAGTGGTAGGAAATACAAGAAGTGCTGTGGCGCAACTTAGTCACCCCTCGGAAATGGTCCTTTTTCCGTTTTGCTGCGTTCTCCGCAGGTTTCCGCCTGCGACGTACCAACCTGTACGCCTCGGCGAAAACCCTTGTGCGGCCTTGCCAAACGAAAAAATTTCTCATTTCCGGCATTAGTTAAAACCACATACACCAATCCCGAATTGTTTCGGATTTCCAATTTTGAGTGCGGTATTGTATATACTCAAAGTTGCACTATCCAACTATGGTAGGTCAGCTTGGGGTAAATCATAACTCCGGCGTTTTTAGATCTTAAATACAAACATCGAGTACGTTATGGCAAATGACATTGTTCAAGGGTTTAAGGCCTCGGCAGTAGCTGCGGGTATAAAGAAAGATGGGGGTCTGGATATGGCCCTCATATTTTCTGAAAAAGGTGCCGCTGCAGCAGGGGTTTTTACCACCAACAGGGTGAAAGCGGCCCCCGTTATAGTTAGCCAAGAAAACATCCGAAAAGGAAGGGTGAGAGCCATCATAGCCAATTCGGGAAATGCTAATGCATGTACGGGTAAAGTGGGCCTGGACCATGCCCATAGAGAAGTGGAATGGGTGGCCAAGGAACTGGGCATTAACCCTGATGAAGTCCTTGTGGCGTCAACAGGTGTCATCGGTACGCCCTTACCCATGGATCGGATTGAGCGTGTTATACCAGAACTTGTCAAGCACCTTATGCCCGAGGGCCTGCCAGATGCTGCAGAAGCGATCATGACCACAGACTCTTTCTCCAAGATAAGCCGATTTGAAGGCGAAGCTGGCGGCAAGTCCTATCAGATTCTTGGAATAGCCAAAGGGGCAGGTATGATTATGCCCAACATGGCTACCATGCTCTGCTTTGTGTTGAGCGATATCCGTATAGATCCGTCTGATCTCAGCAGGTCCGTTTCCTCTGCCGTTAAGCCCACATTCAACCGCATTAGCGTGGATGGTGACACAAGCACTAATGATACGGTTCTGGTCATGGCCAGTGGTATGGCGGGGAACGGGGAATTGACCTCCGATGATTATGAGAGTTTTCAAATGGGGTTGACCCACGTTATGGATACGCTGGCCACCATGATTGTCAGGGATGGTGAAGGCGCCACCAAAGTCGTTTTTGTGAAAGTAAAAGGGGCCGCCAGCCACGCGGACGCCGAGACAGCTGCAAGGACAATCGCCAACTCCTACCTGGTAAAGACCGCTTTCTATGGGCAGGATCCTAACTGGGGCAGGATTATGGCGGCCTTGGGTCGTTCCAATATCAGCATGACAGAGGAAGATATCCACATATGGGTTGACGAAATTCAGATCGTGAAGGGAGGCCTTGCGATCGGTGATGACGTGGAAAAACAGGCCTCGAAAAGCATGGCCCAGAAAGAGTTCTCTGTCACCATCGATCTCGGACAAGGGGAACATGAGGACCAGGTCGTTACATGTGATCTAACGCCTGAATACATTGCCATTAATTCGGACTACCGCACTTGATTACCTTTAGCCCTGCTTCGCAGGGCTTGAACGGGGGAACGGAGCGACGGAGGAACGAAAATCTTTACGGGCTGTCCCCTCCTCCCCCACGCCTGGACGTAATGATAGTCCAATCTGGCTTTTCATGGCCATCGAACATCAATCACATATCTGGAGTAACCCATGTTTGTCGTCATTATGGCAGGAGGTTCCGGTACTCGTTTCTGGCCGGTTAGCCGCAAGGATAGACCGAAGCAGTTCCTGAAGATCAGTGGTAAGGATCCCATGGTGGTGGAGACCTACAATAGGTTAAAGCCACTTGCCCGAGAGGAGGAGATGATCCTCGTGCTTGGACGGGAACATCTGAAGGAAGCGAAAGGACTTTTCGAAGGCCAAAATGTTCACATACTGGCAGAACCGGTAGGGCGAAATACAGCCCCCTGTATCGGTCTTGGCGCCATCTATGCTCAGCACCTGGGCGGCGCTGGGCCCGTGGCCTTCCTTCCAGCAGACCATTACATAGGGGACCCGTCCGCCTTTGTGGAAGGACTCCGCAAGGCCGCAAAACTTGCCGAACTGGGAGGCATAGTCACATTGGGCCTTGTACCCACAAGGCCGGAAACCGGTTATGGCTATATTCAAGGATCTGAAGTGCACCCAGATTTCAAGGACCTGCCCGCTTACAAGGTCTCTGCCTTTGTGGAAAAGCCAGACCAAGATTGGGCCCAAAAGTATCTTGCAAGCGGTGACTATTATTGGAATGCGGGTATCTTCGTGGCAAAGCCAGAGAGAATCCTTAAAGAGATCCGGGATCATCTTCCCGATCTTTATCAAGGCCTGAGAGAGCTCGAAAAAGTGGTGGGAACGGATGCCTTTGACCAGGTCATGGAGCAGGTTTACCCCCCTCTTGACGCCATATCCTTTGACTACGGGGTGATGGAGAAGACGAAGGGCCCCATTTTTGTCCTCCCATGCGAGTGCGGATGGAGTGATGTGGGATCCTGGTCATCCCTGTATGCGCTGAAAAAACATTCTCATGATCAACAACTGAACCTCGTGGAGGGGGAATCCCTTCTTGTTGAGTGTGAGCAGAGTTTTGTTTCCAGCCATAGTGGGCGGTTGGTGGCCTGCCTGGGCCTGAAAAACTGTCTGGTGATTGACACCCCTGATGCCCTTTTGGTCGCGGACCTGGATAAGGCAGAGGAGATCCGAAAAATCGTTGAGGAACTGCGAAGGGCCCAAAAAGAAGACTTGCTATGAATCCTCACATCTTCAGGGAGTATGATATTCGCGGGCGGGTGCCTGATGAGCTGAATCAAGAGACGGTGCATCGACTGGGCCGCTCTTTTGGGACCTATTACCATAGCCGGGGGGCATCGAAGATTACGCTGGGTCGTGACTGCCGACTTAGTTCTTCTGAACTGAGGGATTCTTTACTGCGTGGTTTATTAGAGTCTGGCGTTGATGTCTTGGATGTGGGCATGGTCCCCACACCGCTCCTTTACTTCTCCCTTCATTACTTTGATGTGGACGGCGGCATCCAGATTACCGGGAGCCACAATCCTCCGGAGTACAACGGATTCAAGATCAGTCTTGGCAAAGCCACCATCTACGGTAAGGAGATTCAAGAGATCCGAGAGATTGGAGAGGCCGGAGAATTCCATAACGGAAAAGGTAGAGTGGAAAGTGCCGAAATCCTGGGTCCGTACCTTGATTACCTCCGCGAGAATCTCCAGCCTGGCCACATATCCATAAAAGCAGTGGTTGATGGGGGCAACGGTATGGGTGGACTGGTCGCCCCGGATGCATTTACCGCAATGGGCGTTGAGGTTGTGAGGCTTTTCTGCGAACCAGATGGACATTTCCCGAACCACCATCCGGATCCCACGATACCTGAGAACCTGAAAGCGGCTATTTCGAAGGTGTCTGAAACTTCTGCAGATCTGGCTATCGCCTTTGACGGCGATGCCGACAGAATTGGTGTGGTTGACCGTGAGGGTAACATTATCTTCGGAGACCAGTTGATGATTATCTTTTCCAGGGATCTGTTGGAACGCCACCCGGGCGCCACGATTATTGGCGAAGTGAAGTGTTCCCAGGTTCTGTTTGACGATATCGAAAAACATGGAGGTAAGCCCCTCATGTGGAAGGTGGGGCACTCCTTGATCAAAAGCAAATTGAAAGAGGAAAGTGCGCTTCTAGCCGGGGAGATGAGCGGGCACCTTTTTTTTGCCGAGCGCTACTTCGGCTATGACGATGCCATCTACGCCGGTGCACGCTTACTGGAGATCCTCACAAGGAAAGGGAAGAGTATCAAGGAACTCCTGGCGGGTATCCCTGCTATGGTGAGTACCCCTGAAATCCGCCTGGATTGCCCGGATGACAAGAAGTTTCAGGTGGTGGCAGAACTGGCTGAAGAGTTTGAGGAAGACCATCAGGTGATTGATGTGGATGGAGCCAGGGTCCTCTTTGACGGCGGGTGGGGCTTGGTCAGGGCATCCAATACCCAGCCGGTCCTGGTGTTCCGCTTTGAGGCTCTGGACGAAGAGCGCCTGGAACAAATCCGGCAGATCTTTATGAAAAAATTTGAAGAAAAGATGGCGAGATGAGGTCTTCGAGTTTGCCTCAGCCGAACTCTCTTTTCGGTTTCATTTGGCAAAGCATGATGGCGATCTCTTTGTCCTTGGACCTGAGGATCCTCTTTTGGGCTGTGATGTGAAAGTAATCACCCATTTGATGCGTGAACGCCATACTCGTCTTTCGAATCCCTTCTGCCAGGATGATTTCACCGCCCTCCTTTAAGAAGGTTCTAAGGAGTTTAAGGATGGGTTGAAAATTGCTCTCCTATGCTAATGCTCCAGTTCACGCTTTGCCTTTTTCACAGATCTGATGGTACTCGGAAAGGATCATCCTCTATGCTTGAAAAACCGCTGGTCCTGGCCACCCGAAACCAGGGCAAGATAAGGGAATTCAAAGAACTTCTTTCAGATTTCCACATTGAAATAAAGAGCTTACAAGATTTCGGCCCCATATCTCCAATAGAAGAGGATGGAGCGACCTTTGAGGAAAACGCCTACAAAAAGGCCCATCTTACGGCCAAGATGCTCGGCTTTCCTGTGCTGGCGGACGATTCCGGCCTGATGGTGGATGCATTGGGTGGAAGGCCTGGTGTCCATTCGGCCCGTTATGCGGGGGAAAAAGCCTCTGATAAAGAGAACAATCTGAAGCTGTTAGAGGTCATGAAAGGCCTGATAAACAGAAAGGCCACCTTTAAATGCGTCATCATTATTGCGGTACCAAGCGGCCCTGCCCTCACCTATGAGGGGCTATGCGATGGAGAGGTAACGGATGAAATGAAAGGCGATCATGGGTTTGGCTATGATCCTGTCTTTTACTACCCTTCGCTGAAAAAGACTTTTGCTCAGCTATCACTCGAGGAAAAGAATCAGGTCAGTCACAGGGGAAAGGCCATGGCCCAACTCCGGGGAGAATTTGACAAGGTCCTAGAATGGTTGAGACAGAGGTTATCTGAGGAGCCTTTTTGATTCGCCTACCACCCTGTTTGCCTTTTCCCGGTTTCATACGCCTTCACAAGATCGGGAATACTCCGATTTTTTATCTTATCGTAAATTTATCTAGAAATGCTCATTTTAGTTATATTGAGAAATAAAAAGGATTGACATAATATTGTTAATGTATATTTTTATGCTATAATTTGCGCTGAATCAGCGATTGAATGCAAAGGAGGCTAGAATGTTTGAAGTTACAGAGAAAGCGAACGAGATGCTCGGGGAATTTTTCAAAGACAAGGAAGGCACCCATTACGTAAGGATATTTCTCTCCGAGGGCGGGTGATCTGGGCCCTCCCTGGGAATGGCTCTGGATGAGCCAAAAGAAAACGATGAAATCATTAAAGAAAACGGCATCACCTACTTGATCGGCAAGGAATTATTTGAGGAGGCCAAACCCATTAATGTGGATTTTGTCGAATCAACGTTTGGTTCCGGGTTTTCCATCTCTTCCAAACTCAGCACATGTGGCCCGTCATGTGGGACCTCATGCTGTTAAAAGAAAAATAGGTGAAGAAAAAAGGGTCACTACGCGTCATTTGATTTAGTTGTGGTGGCCCTTTTTCTGTGGCCTTCCCCGGCCATCAGAATAACCTCTTGATCCGTTCTCTCTTACAACCGTTTGCCCGCTACTTTGCTTTTAACCTTGCCCGACACCTCTGCGCCCATCTTGGAAAAATCACCAAAAAACTTCTTGACAATTTATTTAGAATCGTTCTAATTTAATAGTGTGGGTAAGGGGGGTCCTGAAAATCGTCCGCACAACTCGGAAGATGGAGAAGGCGCTTCGCGCAGCCGGGTATCGTCTCACCCGGCAGCGTAAGGCTATATTGAATGTCCTCGCCACTACTGACACCCACCCCAGTGCGCAACAAGTCTTCCAAGAAGCGAAGAAAGATCATCCTGGACTGAGCTTGGCCACTGTTTACAATACCTTAGAAACGCTCGCCCGAATGGGGCTGATTAAGATCTTGGACTTTCAGGCAATGGACAATCGCCACGAAACCAATCTGGTCCCTCACATAAACCTCATATGCTCTTCATGCGGTAAGATACAGGATTTTGTAGAAGGATTGACCATCCATGTTAGCGAAGTAAAACAAAAATTTGGCTTCCAAGTCGAAAACTTCAGGTTGGAATACTATGGCATATGTTCAGAGTGCAGGGATCGAGCCTCCAATGATTCTTGAATTGTTCCCGTTTCATTACGTGGGCTATTTTAGGGACTTTCGTTTGTGAGTCAGCTTGTAAGGGCTTTGACGCACGAGGAATTTAGAAGGAAAATACTTGATACTCATGGGGCGGAGCGTTTTGGGCTTTCTGAAGCCTTCAGTAAGTCGTCTTAGTCACAGAATACTTTTAAAGGGGGGAGTGAAATGAGGACCATAACTCTTCTGTGCACCTGTCTTTCAATCCTTCTATGGACAGACAACTCTTTGTCCCAAGAAAAGCTTCCATTAGGGTTGCCTCCTGTGCCCATTCCGGAGGACAATCCTCAGACTTCGGAAAAAATTGCCTTGGGGAAAAAGCTTTTTGAGGACAAGCGTTTCAGCGCAGATGGAACCATCAGTTGCGCCCATTGCCATGATCCTGCAAAGGCCTTTGCTGATGGATTACCCGTGGCAGAGGGGATCAAGAAGCTCAAGGGGGCCCGCAATTCACCTACCGTAATCAATTCAGCCTATTACACGAGCCAGTTTTGGGACGGCCGCCGTCTTAGCCTGGAAGAGCAGGCGAAAGACCCCTTTTTGAACCCCGTGGAACACGGGCTTGGCAAAGAACATGGGTTCCACGATTTCATTGTCAACGTGATCCGCAAGGATAAAGGCTACGTGGAGGAATTTAAGCGTGTATTCGGTGCTAAACCGGAACAGATTACCATTGACCACGCGGTAAAGGCCATCGCCAGTTTTGAACGCACCGTGATATCGGCCGATTCCCCCTTTGACCGCTACGGCTACGGCGGGGACAAAACCGCGCTCTCTGAGTCTGCCATAAGGGGGTTGGAACTGTATAAGGGAAAAGCCCGTTGTCAGGAATGCCATGCGATCAGCGAAAAGCATGCCATTTTCACGGACAACAAATTCCACAACCTGGGTGTTGGCTTTAAGAAAATTCAGCCCCGGCTCCGTGAAATGGTCAGAGAATTTAGGATGGCAAAACAGCAGGCCAGAGAACCAGATAAATCAAAATTCACCGATGTGGAGATCTCTGAATTGGGTCGCTTTGTAGTCACTTTGAAAACATCGGATATAGGTGCATTCAAAACACCCACCTTACGCAACATAGCGGTTACGGGTCCTTACATGCATGATGGCAGCATGAAAACCCTGGAAGAAGTGATGGATCTATATAATAAAGGTGGGGAGAAGAACCCCTTTTTGGGGAGCGTTAGAGTCCTTAACCTCACGGACCAGGAGATAAAGGACATCATTGAATTCATGAAGTCATTGACCAGCCCGGAATTCAAGAATTTGGCCAAATAATAAGCGATGTCTAACCCATTAGAAAGGAGGTAAATCATGTCTAAAGGAAAGTCGATGACACGACGTTCATTTTTGAAAGCAACGGCTACATTCACGGCTGCGTCCATGTTGCCCTTAAAGCTCGTTGACGTTTGTTGGGGAAAGGAGGGAGAAAAATTCATGTTTGGCGTCATTTCTGACTCCCATCTCACCCATATCAAGGGCACAAAATTTGTGAATAACTTTGACAAGGGATTGCAGCAGGCGGTTGCTGAAACGGGCCTCATGTGGCCACAGCCTGATTTTATCGTGTTCGGCGGAGATCTCGCTCAGCTCGGTAAAAAAGAGGAGATCGATCACGGACTGGAAATGCTTTCCAAGATTGAGGTCCCTATGAAGTTTGTCATTGGAGAACATGACTTCTATCTGGATATGGGAAAGTACTGGGAAGAGAAAGTGAGCAAGCTTTATTATAGCTTTGATCACAAAGGCGTCCATTTTGTGGTGCTGAACAGTATTCTCACCCATGAAGACTGGATTAAACGTTGGCGCACGCCCGAAGAGCGAATGTTACAGATGGCTCGACTGGACAATCCCCAGGGTTCGCCCTTCATGGTGGGACTCGATCAGATCAACTGGTTGAAAACTGACCTCTCCAAAGTAAGCCATGATACGCCAATCATCGTTTTATCTCATTCGCCCCTTTACAAGGTCTTTAAGCCCTGGAACTTCTGGACAGATGATGCGGAGGTAGTCCAGGGTTTGCTGAGGCCATTCAAGAAGGTGACCGTTCTGCACGGCCACGTGCATCAGATTCTCTATAACCAGATCGAAAACATCAGTTTTCAAGCATGGATGTCCACTGCATGGCCTTGGCCTTATCCAGTCAGCTACAACCAGAAGCTGAACATGGTACCCAAGATGACCGTCTTTATGAATCGGGCCGACCCTTTTCATGAAAGAGATGCCACTGGATGGTCCCAGGTTACTCTTGAAGCGGCTCGTGTATCCCAGCATTTTGATCTGTGGGAGAACACGTCGAGAACCATCGCATACGACGAAAAGGCGGGGCATTTCACGGATTCACAGTACCAGGATCCTTCAAAACGAATTCCACCGCAAACCCATTATTAATCCTCAAATTGAGCATTTCTGCTCAATGGGGTCGATAGCAAAGGGAGGATTCTCATGAGATACAAAGTCATTCTCTGTATAAGTCTGGTATCTATTTTAGCGGCAAGCTTAATCCCAGTCCTGAGAGCCGATGAATTCAAAAAAGAAGATCTCAAAAAATGGCAGGACGCCTTTATGGATGTGGTTATAGAAGGAGAGAGACTTTTTCATAG
>JASFEQ010000018.1:0-23919 GCA_050124735.1 Desulfobacteraceae bacterium
CGAACTCCTCCGGGCTCTTTAGGGATTGTAGCCCCGTTACAGTGGCTCGTACCAGATTGTGTGGGTTATGGGAGCCCAAACACTTGGTCAAGATGTTCTGAATCCCTGCGGCTTCCAAGACCGCTCTAACGGCACCACCTGCAATGACACCAGTTCCTGCCCGTGCTGGTTTTAGTAACACGCTTCCTGCCCCCCACTTGCCAATCACCTCGTGGGGTATGGTGCCATCCACGATGGGGACAACCCCCATATCTTTCTTGGCCCTGTCGATGCCTTTCCTTATGGCCTCTGGAACCTCGTTCGCCTTTCCAAGTCCGCTCCCCACCATACCTTTACCATCACCCACGATGACAATGGCACTAAAACTGAAGCGACGGCCCCCCTTTACCACTTTAGCCACACGGTTGATGTGCACAACTTTCTCAATTAACTGGGCTTCATCCTCTTCTTTAAACAATAGAGCTCTCCCTTAGATTTCATTGTTTTTAAGATATCTATGTAATTTTAGTCACACTGGAAAGGCTCAAAACTTCAGGCCGTGCTCCCGGGCGGCTTCTGCAAGCACCTTTATTCGGCCATGATACAAGAAGCCGCTTCTATCGAATACAACCTTACTAATCCCGTTGCTTAGGGCCCTCTTTGCAATGTGTTCCCCCACCATCGCAGCACCCTTACTATTGCCTCCCTTGCCTTCAATCTGCGGCCGCAAGTCTTTTGACAGGGAAGAAGCGTCAACGAGGGTTTTTGCAGATAGGTCATCAATAACCTGTGCGTAAATATGCCTCGAACTCTTAAAGACGGACAGCCTGGGAACCCCCGGCGTCCCTTTAATCTTCTTTCTTACCCTCTTCTTCCTCCTCAGTCTCGCCTCTCTCTTGTTTATGGCTCCCATGATCGTAACCTTAATCCGTGCACATGCGTTTACAGCTTCTATGTATATGGGTAACGTAAACTAACTCGTAGCCCCTGTCTTCCCTGCCTTCCTTCGGATACTCTCACCTTCATACCTGATGCCCTTACCTTTATAGGGCTCTGGTTCTCTGAGGCTGCGTATCTTGGCGGCAGTCCTTCCCAGAAGCTCCTTATCTATTCCGCTCAGCGTTATTTTGGTCTTTTCCACCCTGGCATCAATACCCTCTGGCAAGTCCACCATTACGGGACTGGCATATCCCAAGTGAAAAGTAGCCCTCTTTCCGGATAGTTCCGCTCGGTATCCAACACCAACGATCTCCAGAGCCTTCTCAAAACCCTGGGTCACCCCGGTGACCATGTTGGCTACCAGGGCCCGAAATAGTCCATGGAGGGCCCCAGATCCTTTGTTCCCATCCTTTATTGAGACGACAATCTGATCGTTCTCGGTGAGGATATTAACCCTGGGATGGATCTTGCGTCTGAGCTCACCTTTTGGTCCCTTGACAGTCAAAAGATCGCCCTTCAAGTCTATTTTAACTTCTTGCGGTAGCGATATAGGCTTTTGGCCTACCCGTGACATCCCTCGCCTCCTGTCGCAAAATCATCTTGGGATCTGTCCTACAATGAAAACTGCGCCCGAAACTACCAGACAGCGCAGAGAATTTCCCCGCCAACACCCACTTTTCTGGCCTCTCTATCCGTCATGACGCCCTTTGATGTGGAAAGGATGTTAACGCCCAATCCTCCCAAGACCTTGGGAATCTTATCGCTCTTGGAGTAAAACCTGCGACTGGGCTTGCTCACTCTTTTGAGACCACCGATGACGGGGGCTCCTTTCTCGTCATACTTTAAAAAGACCCTTATGGTCCCTCTGGGTCCCTCATTCGCCATTCTATAGTTCTTAATAAAACCTTCTGATTTCAAGACCTTGGCGATACTCATTTTCAGCTTGGAACTGGGGATATCCACGGTGTTATAGGATGCCATCATTGCGTTTCTCATCCTGGTGAGCATATCGCCAATGGGATCAGTCATAGCCATCTGTTTTGCTCCTCTGCTGATAATTCCTTCTGATCGAGATCAGGAATACCATCATAAAACCACCTGATATAAATTGTACTGTCTCTACTTCACTCAAACGCTGGGTCTGGAAGTTTCTTTTACCAGCTCGACTTAATCACTCCTGGTATTTCTCCCCTCAAAGCCATGGTCCGAAAACATATACGGCAAAGGCCGAACTTTCTCAAAAAGGCCCTTGGCCTCCCACAAATGGGGCACCTATTATATTGACGCGTTGAAAATTTCGGTTTTCTCTGAGCTTTTATAATAAGGGATGTTTTTGCCACCGTATCCTCCCGATTAGCTTCTAAAGGGCATGCCCAAAAATTTCAGTAAAAAGAAACCCTCCGCATCCGTTTTCGCCGTTGTGATGATGGACACGTTTAATCCGTTTATCTTATCCACGTTATCGTAGTTGATTTCAGGGAAAATGATCTGTTCCTTCATCCCGATGGTGCAGTTGGCACGTCCATCAAAGATTTTATCAGACAACCCCCTAAAATCCCTTACGCGCGGCAGAGCCACATTAAAGAGTTTGTCCAGAAAATCATACATCTTTGTCCGTCTTAGTGTAACCGTACACCCGATGGGCATCCCCTGCCGAAGCTTAAACCCAGCGATGGATCTCTTTGCCTTTGTGATTATGGCTTTCTGGCCAGCAATAAGGGTCAATTCTTCCACACCTTTATCAAGGACCTTTATATTAAAAATCGCCTCTCCTAGACCCATATTCAATACGACTTTCTCAACGCGTGGGACTGCCATGATGCTTTTGTACCCGAACTCCTTCATCATGGCAGATATGACTTCCTTCTCATATTTCTCTCTTAATCGGGACAACCCTCTCTCCTCCAAAACGGGTGATCATATTAGCTATCCAATAGCTCCCCACACTTCTTGCAGGCTCGCACCCTGGAACCATCCTCCAGGATTTGTTTTCCAATCCTTGTGGGTTCCGCGCATTTGTTGCACACCAGCATGATATTGGACATGTGGATGGAGGCCTCTTTTTCTATGATGCCCCCTTGGGCACTCTTTCCCCCGGCTCTCGTGTGTCTCTTCACCATGTTGAGCTTTTCTACGATCACCCGACCCTTCTCCGCATCCACTTTCAGGACCGATCCAATTTTCCCCTTTTCTTTTCCAACAAGAACAATGATTTTGTCGTTCTTTTTAATCATTGGATGCTTTTTCAGCATTTTACTTACTCCTGCTGGTTTACGAGAAGCCATACAACCTTCTCCTTACCAGAACTCTAATCCGCCATTACCCCATTACTCCACATCGGCTCTACGCCGGAAAAGGCACAGTTTTTTCATTTCTCAGCCCGACTCTGGGGGTGGTTTAAGTATCATTTAGAGTACCTCGGGGGCCAGCGAGATGATTTTCATAAATCTTTTTGCCCTTAGTTCTCTCGCTACTGGGCCGAAGATCCTGGTCCCGATGGGTTCATTCTGCTGGTTAATAAGGACGGCTGAGTTATCATCGAATTTAATATAGGAACCATCCGCTCTGGGAATCTCTTTCGCGGTCCGAACAACCACGGCCCTCATCACATCGCCTTTCTTTACCTTGGAATTGGGCATCGCCTCTTTCACCGTTACGACCACCACATCTCCCACGCTGGCATACCTTCTCCTTGACCCGCCTAGCACTTTGATACACAAGAGCAGTTTTGCGCCTGAATTATCTGCCACATGGAGTTTCGTTTGGGCCTGTATCACTTCTCCTGCTCCATTGAAATGGTGTCCTCCTCCCCTGCTTCCTGGATCGCGCTTCTTTCAAGGACCTCTTGGACTTGCCATCTCTTATTTTTGCTTATGGGCCGTGTTTCAATGATCCTCACTCTATCGCCCACCATACATTTGTTTTCTGGATCATGGACCAAATACTTCGTCTGGCTTCTCATATATTTTTTATAGGTCCTGTGCTGCTTTAATCGATTCACTAAGACCGCCGCTGTCTTGTCCATTCTGTTGCCTACCACGACGCCTACAAGCCTTTTCCTTACGCCTCGCTGTGTCATTTTAATCTCTACTCGCCCCTCTCGATACTTCCGAGTCTCTTAGCACCGTTTTGACGCGGGCTAGGTCCCTTTTTGTCTTACCAAGGACAGCCGTATTGCCAAGCTGTCCTGTCGCTTTCTGAATTCTCAGGTTAAATAATTCCTGTTTCAGCTCTCCCTCTCTTTCCCTCAATTCTTCTACACTTAACTCACGTAGTTCTTTCGCCTTCACCTTTACGATCTCCTGCTCACGAATCTTGTAGAGAATGGGAGTTTGTGACCCGCCCGTCTGAAGGCCTCTGCTGCTACACTTTCTCCCACACCTTCCATCTCATACAATATTCTTCCTGGCTTAACCACAGCAACCCAGCCTTCAGGCGCGCCTTTCCCTTTTCCCATTCTTGTTTCTGCGGGCTTCTTGGTAACAGGCTTATCCGGAAATACGCGAATCCAGATCTTGCCCCCACGTTTTACGTGTCTTGTGATCGCAACCCGTGCCGCTTCAATTTGTTGGGCCGTCATAATACCACATTCCAGGGCCTGCAAACCGTAATCGCCGAACTCCAGAGTACCCCCCTTGCTGAAGGCCTTGCCCTTCATTCGACCCTTTTGTTTTTTCCGGTATTTGATCTTTTTGGGACTCAGCATAAGTCTTTTTAACCCTTTTTGTCGGGTAGGATTTCACCCTTAAAAAGTGTGACCTTTACCCCCACCACGCCGTATGTGGTAAAGGCCTCAGCAAAGCCGTAGTCTATATCGGCCCTTATGGTGTGAAGAGGGACTCGACCCTTTCGATACCATTCACGACGCGCCATTTCGGCACCACCCAAACGACCGCTACAACCTATCTTGATCCCTAGCGCACCAAAACGCAGCGCTGAGCTGACAGCTTTTTTCATGGCCCTCCGGAAGGAGATTCTCCGAACGAGCTGCAATGCCACATTCTCTGCCACCAATTGGGCATCAACTTCAGGTTTTCTCACCTCCTGAATGTCTATCATTGTTTCCCTATTTATCCTCTTCTCCAACTCCCTCTTCAGACTCTCAATCTCCACGCCCTTTTTACCAATGACCAGACCGGGCCTAGCCGTTTGGATCTTGATCCTTATCTTGTTAGCCGCCCTCTCAATCTCGATCCTGGAAACTCCAGCCTGAAACAGCCGCCTCTTCAAGAATTTCCTTATACGGTGATCTTCCAGGACAAAATCACTGTATTCTTTGCCAGCAAACCATCTTGAATCCCAATTTCTATGGATGCCCAACCTAAACCCGATCGGATTAACCTTTTGTCCCAATTCTCACCTCCATTAAAACTATTGCGCGCAACAGCTTTTCCATCAATAATCGGTTCCCTGCACGCACTTTATACCTCATCTAAAATAACAGTCAGATGGCTCGTCCTTTTCCTAATCCTCGTGGCCCGACCCATGGCACGGGCCCGAAACCTTTTAAGAGTGGGGCCCTCGTCTGCAAATACCTGTTTAATATAGAGTTTATCCACGTCCATATTCAGATTCTGCTCCGCATTAGCGACCGCAGAGTCGATCACTTTTTTCAACACAAAGGCGCCCTTTTGGGGCGCAAAGGAGAGCATATTCAAGGCCTCCTCCACATTTTTCCCTCTTATTTGATCCATAATCAATCTCACTTTTTGAGGGGAGATCCTTATGTATTTCGCCACGGCCCTAGCTTCCATTATTTCTTAGTCCCTCTTAAGCGTGATTTCTTATCTCCAGCATGACTATAATAAACTCTGGTTGGTGCAAATTCGCCCAGCTTGTGCCCCACCATATCTTCGGTTATAAACACGGGCAAAAACTTCTTTCCGTTGTGAACGGCAAATGTATGACCCACAAATTCTGGAAGGATAGTTGATCTTCTGGACCAGGTCTTAATAATCTTCGTACTCCGGGCTTCCCTTGCCTGCATGACTTTTTTCAAAAGGTGATCATCAACAAAAGGCCCCTTTTTCAATGATCGCGGCAAATTCTTTCCTCCCTATCTATAAAACGTACTTTGTATTCCAACACGAATCGGTGGCATCTGAAATGCCACCCTACTGTAGGGTCGGGTTTCATACCCGACCGTCCATATGCCCCGCATCTTCTTACTTTCGTCTCTTGACGATGAGCTTGTCGCTCGCCTTTCTTACCCTTCTCGTCTTATAACCTTTGGTAGGCACGCCCCAAGGTGTAACCGGATGACGCCCGCCTGAGGATTTTCCTTCACCACCTCCATGGGGATGATCCACGGGGTTCATGGCCACGCCTCGCACATGTGGTCTTCTCCCTCTCCATCGCGTCCTTCCAGCCTTGCCCAGGCTTATGTTCTCATGCTCCAGATGGCCAACTTGGCCGATTGACGCCCTGCAGTCCATGGAGACCATTCGGACCTCACCCGATGGGAGCTTCACTTGGGCATACTTCCCTTCTTTCGCCATCAGCTGGGCGTAGCCCCCGGCGCTACGTACAATTCGTCCGCCTTGCCCCACGTTCAGCTCAATATTGTGAATCTGAGTTCCCAAAGGGATGTCCCTTAAGGGCAGCGCATTTCCTCTCCTTATCTCTGCCCCTGGTCCTGATAGGATCCTATCTCCCACTTGAAGTCCCAACGGGGCCAAAATGTAGCGTTTCTCGCCATCTGCATACTGAAGGAGCGCAATACGTGCTGAACGATTGGGATCATATTCAATGGATGCAACCTTAGCCGGGATGCCATCCTTATCCCGCTTAAAATCAATAACCCTGTATGACCGTTTGTGACCACCGCCCCTGTGCCTCATTGTTATTCTTCCGTGAGCGTTTCTCCCACCCGTCTTTTTCAATGGCCTCAGCAGGCTTTTCTCCGGCTTCTTGGCGGTAATCTCATCAAAGGTGGAGCTCGTCTGAAATCTCCGTCCTGGTGAGGTGGGCTTATGCTTCTTAATGGCCATTACACTCTCCGTAACAAATCGTGTCGTATAAAATCTTTACTGCAATGAAACAAGGTAATTCGCATCTGAGCAGATCCTCGGAGTAATGGAGTATTGGAGCACTGGAGTGATGAAAAAAGCCATAATTCCTCTTTATCCATTACTCCAACACTTCATTACTCCATTAATCCAATTCTCCTACATCCCCTCAAAGAACTCTATGCTCTCTCCTGGCGCCAATTTCACAACCGCCTTTTTCCAGTCAGCTTTTTTCCCAAGGTTCCTCCCCACCCTGCGGCGCTTCCCTTTCATATTCATGGTTTTCACATCTACCACCTTGGTCTTGAATAGGGTCTCTACCGCACGTCTGATCTCCACCTTGTTCGCCTTTCTGTCCACTTTCAAGGCTATCTGGTTCTGGAGCTCTTTTTGGAGAGTCCCCTTCTCCGTAATGTGAACTGCCTTGATTACCTTGTATAGATCCATTAAGAAAGCAATGCCTCCTCAATCATGCTAATAGCAGACTGATCCAAGAAAAGGTGCTCATGCCTCAAGATATCATAGACATTGAGTCCTTGATATCTCATCACCTTGACCCAGGGCACATTCTTGGAGGATTTTTCCAGAATCTCATTTTTCTCATGGGTCACAATCAATGCCCGGTCCACTTTGAAATTCTCCATCGCCTCTACAAAATTCCTGGTCTTTATCTCGGGGAGATCAAAACCACTGACCACGATCAGGCGATCCGTCTGGAACTTATCTGTCAGCGCCATACGCAGAGCGGACCGTCTCACCTTTTTGGGAACTTTGTGAACATACTTGCGCGGCGCGGGTCCAAAGGCGACTCCCCCACCCCTCCTGGTGGGCGATGAGGCCTGACCGACCCTTGCCCTGCCCGTTCCTTTCTGGCGCCAAAGTTTTGTTCCCGAACTTCTCACCTCAGATCGGCTTTTTGTAGAGGCACTCCCGGATCTTCGATTCAAAAGCTGTCTCACCACCACCTGATGGATGACGTGTGCCTTGATCGGCGTGTTGAAAACGGCCTCGTTTAACTCCATCTGAGTCGTTTTTTTACCTTGGAAGTTATATACATCGACAACAGCCATTTTGTATCTCAATCACTTCAAAGTCTCGAAACTTCTATAACTAAATCTTTGCAATTTCGATAATACTGTTTCGGTGTCCTGGAACAGACCCTTTTAGGGCAATGACATCCATCTCAGGTCTCACATCCACGATTTTCAGGTTCCTAATGGTGGTTCTTTGGTATCCCATCCTCCCTGGAAGTTTTTTCCCTTTGTGGACCCTTCCTGGGGTGGCACTTGAGCCAATGGAACCCGGAATTCTATGGGAACGGGAGCCATGCGTCTCTCTTCCCTTGGAGAAGCCCCACCGCTTGATGACACCACTAAAACCTCGACCTTTGCTCCTGCCAGTGACTTGAACCAATTCCCCAATTTCGAAAATATCCGCTTTGATCTCCTGCCCCAGTTCAAATTCTTCTGCACTCTCCACCCGTATTTCTCTCAGGTGGACAAAGTATTTGTCACCAGCCGTCTTAAAATGCCCTTTTAAGGGTTTATTAATCCTATTTTCCTTCTGGACTTCAAACCCCAACTGGATCGCCTCATAGCCATCCCTTTCTGATGTCTTTTTCTGGATGACCACGCAGGGTCCAGCCTTAACCATGGTTGCGGGAATACTTTTCCCCTCGTCAAGGAAATATCGAGTCATGCCCAATTTTCTACCGATAAGTTTCTTAACCATAAGGACTGGTTCCGTTTCATTCTCTTTACAGTTTTATTTCCACATCAACCCCAGCAGCAAGATCAAGTTTCATGAGGGCATCCACGGTCTGCTGGGTGGGTTCCAGAATATCCAAAAGCCTTTTATGTGTCCTTATTTCGAATTGTTCTCGCGATTTCTTATTCACATGAGGAGATCTCAACACGCAGTACTTGTTGATTACGGTGGGGAGGGGTATGGGACCCGCAATTTTGGCACCAGTCTCTCTTGCCGTTTCCACAATCTCCATGGCTGACTGGTCCAAAAGCTTGTGGTCATAAGCCTTCAGTCTTATCCGAATCTTTTGATTAGCGATCGCCTTATCCATCATTTCCCTTCCCTCTTATGCAGCCTGCCTTACTCAATGATATCACTGATCACTCCAGCACCCACCGTGCGGCCACCTTCACGAATGGCAAAGCGCAACTCCTTCTCCATCGCTATGGGCGTGATCAAATTAATGTCCATCGTCACATTGTCCCCAGGCATCACCATCTCCACACCCTCGGGCAACGTCACCACCCCAGTCACATCCGTCGTCCTAAAATAAAACTGCGGCCTGTATCCATTAAAAAACGGCGTATGACGTCCACCCTCCTCCTTCGTCAATATGTACGCCTCCGCCCTAAATACAGTATGCGGCGTTATCGAACCAGGCGCAGCAACCACCTGACCACGCTCCACATCCTCTCGCTTCGTCCCTCGTAGCAAAACCCCTATGTTGTCCCCTGCCTGACCCTGATCCAACACCTTGCGAAACATCTCCACACCAGTGCATACCGTCTTCATCGTAGCCTTTATCCCAACCACCTCCACATCATCTCCAACCTTGACAATCCCACGCTCCACTCTGCCCGTCACAACCGTACCACGACCAGATATGGTAAATACATCCTCTATCGGCATCAAAAACGGCTTGTCCGTGTCTCTCACAGGCTCAGGGATAAACGCATCCACCGCTTCCAATAACCCAAAAATCGACTTCACATCCTCACTCTGCTCATCATCACTCTCCAACGCCTTCAACGCACTGCCACGTATGATCGGCGTATCATCACCAGGAAATTCATACTTCGTCAATAACTCCCTCAACTCCAACTCCACTAACTCAATCAACTCCTCATCATCCACCATGTCACACTTGTTCAAATAAACCACTATGCTCGGCACTCCAACCTGACGCGCTAACAAAATATGCTCCCTCGTCTGGGGCATCGGACCATCATCGGCTCCCACCACCAATATGGCACCATCCATCTGCGCCGCACCCGTAATCATATTCTTAATGTAGTCCGCATGACCAGGACAGTCCACATGCGCATAGTGCCTATTTTCCGTCTCATACTCCACATGCGCCGTCGCTATCGTTATCCCCCGTGCCTTCTCCTCAGGTGCCTTGTCTATCTCATCAAACGGCACATAGTCCGCCTTGCCCTGCTTCTCCAAATGCTTCGTAATCGCCGCCGTCAACGTCGTCTTACCATGATCTATATGCCCAATAGTGCCCACATTTACATGCGGCTTCGTCCTCTCAAATTTCTTCTTAGACATCTCTATCCTCCTTCATTACAAAGCAGTGTGGAGTAAAATGCTTACCTCCAATCACCACCGGTAGTGGGCAAAGGCCTTGTTCGCTTCAGCCATCCTATGGGTATCCTCCCTTTTCTTAATGGCAGAACCCCTTCTGTTGGCAGCATCCAACAATTCTCCTGCCAATTTGGCTGACATGCTCTTCTCTCCCCTCTCCCTGGCGTAAAGAATTATCCACCGAATGCTGAGGGCTTGACTTCTACTGGGTCTCACCTCGGTGGGAACCTGATAAGTGGAACCACCTACGCGTCTCGATTTCACTTCCACAGCGGGCTTCACATTATCCACAGCCCTCTGGAAAACAGTCAAAGGGTCCTCATTTGCTTTTTGTTTTATTATATTGAAAGCATCATAGAGGATCGATTCAGCCAGACTCTTTTTTCCCTTTTTCATAAGACAGTGCGTAAACTTGGCAACTAACGGACTCTTATGTTTTGGGTCTGACACAACTTCTCTTCGGACTATCTCTCTCTTCCTAGGCATAGAAGACTCCTTAAATCCCCTTTGGCCTTTTGGCGCCATACTTTGAGCGACTCTGCCGACGATCATCCACCCCGGAGGTATCCATGGTACCCCTTATGATATGATATCTCACTCCGGGCAAATCCTTGACACGTCCCCCACGAATCATGACCACAGAATGCTCCTGCAAATTATGGCCCACCCCTGGAATGTAAGAGGTAACCTCAATGCCGTTTGTTAACCTGACTCTCGCCACTTTCCTCAAGGCCGAGTTGGGCTTTTTGGGCGTTGATGTATAGACCCTAACACAGACCCCTCTCTTCTGCGGGCACCCCTGTAAGGCGGGGGTTTTCACTTTTCTCTTTGCCTTCTGACGGCCTTTCCTGACGAGTTGGTTAATCGTCGGCATGTTTTCTCTCCTAATCAGTCCTTAAGTCTCAACGCAGGGTTGACGGCCAAAAATACTGCCCAAATTCCTGATTTCACAAAATCCTACCTTTTATGCCCTATTTCCCCGCTTGTCAACTTCTTTTCGATAAATATTAGTGAAAATCTGAAGTCTCGCTCTCGATCTCTATGTCCCTATAATCTCTCAGGCCGGTGCCGGCCGGGATCAGGCGTCCCATAATCACATTCTCTTTCAAGCCCTTCAGATAATCCACCTTCCCAGCCACGCTCGCATCAGAGAGGACTTTGGTGGTCTCCTGAAATGAGGCTGCCGATATGAAGCTTTCGGTGCTCAGCGAGGCCTTTGTAATGCCCAGGAGTAGGGGTTGTGCGCTGGCCGGCTTGCCGCCCTGTTCTATAATCTTCTGGTTTTCCTCCTCAAAACGCCATCTTTCCACTTGTTCGCCCATCAGGAATTTGGAGTCTCCCGTTTCCCTTACTGTCACCTGCTTCAGCATCTGTCTCACGATAACTTCGATGTGCTTGTCATTGATACTCACACCTTGAAGTCGGTAGACCTCTTGGACTTCATCTACCAGGTATTTGGCCAGTTCCTTAGCGCCTCGAATCCTCAAAATGTCATGGGGGTTAGCTGAACCGTCCATCAATGGCTCTCCTGCCCTCACATAATCTCCTTCCAAGACGCTCACGTGTTTACCCTTTGTAATATAGTAATCTACAGACTCACCCACATCAGGGGTGATCGTAACCTTTCTTCTACCCTTGACATATTGACCAAAGGATACTGTACCATCTATCTCGGTCAGGATGGCGTTCTCTTTGGGTTTGCGCACCTCAAACAGCTCTGCAACCCTGGGCAGTCCTCCTGTGATATCTTTAGTCTTCGTGGTCTCTCTTGGAATCTTTGCCAAAACAGTTCCTGCTTCAGCCTTCTCTCCCTCATTCACCATGATGATAGCCCCGATGGGTAGATGATAACGCGCCTGGCCTTTTCCACTTCCAGGAAGAGATGCTGTCTTTCCTTTTTTGTCTTTAATGGAAATACGCGGCCTCGTCTCCAAGTCGCGGGACTCCACCACGGCTCTGCTGATCTTTCCTGTCACGTTGTCTCGCCTCTCCTGCATGGTCACGCCATCCAGGATATCTCCAAATTTCACCACACCCTGCACTTCAGTAAGGATGGGTATGGTAAAGGGATCCCACTCGGCAAGAATTTGATTCGCCTTAATCCGCTGTTTATCACGCACTTTTAGAACGGCACCGTAAATTATAGGATATCGTTCGATCTCCCGTCCGCCTTTGCCCAAGATGGCTATCTCCCCGTTGCGATTCATGACCACATAGTCGCCCTCCACATTCTTGACCGCCTTGATCTCCATAAAACTCACCTTACCAGGATTCCTGGCGTGAACCGTGGTCTGCTCCACCCGCTTGCTTGCGGTTCCACCAATATGGAATGTCCTCATGGTCAATTGGGTACCTGGCTCGCCGATGGATTGAGCGGCCATAATGCCTATGGCCTCTCCAATGTTCACCTCATGACCATGTGCCAGGTCTCGTCCATAGCATTTCTTGCATACTCCCCTTTTTGCTTCGCAGGTTAAGACCGACCGGATCCTAACTCTCTCCAATCCAGCATTCTCTATCTTCTCCACCTTTTCTTCATCTATTTCTTCATTGGCTGAAACGAGCAGTTCCCCAGTTATGGGATCAATAATTTCCTGAAGGGCCACCCTTCCCAAGACCCTAATTCCGACCCTTTCAATAATCTCTCCTCCTTCCATGAGAGCGGTTACCCAGATTCCATCCACGGTCCCACAATCCTCCATGGTGATCACAGTATCTTGAGCCACATCCACGAGTCGCCGGGTCAAGTAGCCAGAGTTGGCCGTTTTAAGGGCTGTATCAGCCAACCCTTTTCTGGCACCATGGGTGGATATAAAATATTGCAAAACCGTGAGACCTTCTCGGAAGTTGGAAGTGATGGGCGATTCGATAATCTCTCCTGAGGGTTTGGCCATCAGGCCCCTCATCCCAGCCAGTTGCCGCATCTGATCCTTGCTTCCCCTGGCGCCCGAATCCGACATCATATAGATGGGATTAAAACTGTTGGCTTTGGCCTTTTGGCCTTTGGGTCCTTTCAACTCCTCCATGGCCATCTCGCTCATCATCTCAGCAGCAATGGTTTCGGTGGACTGAGCCCATATATCAACCACCTTGTTATATTTTTCTCCATCCGTGATCAAACCGCCTTTGTACTGGTCATCGATCTTTTTTACCTCCTTTTCGGAATGCTCAATGATCTCTGTCTTGCGGGAAGGAATGGCCATATCCTTCATAGAGATGGACACCCCAGAAAGCGTCGCATATTTATAACCGATATCCTTCAACCTGTCAGAGAGGATGACCGTCGCCTTAATCCCTTCCCTCCGGTAAGATTCATTAATGAGAACACGCAGCACTTTCTTGGTCATCACTTTATTGAGGAGTGGATAGGGAAGCTTCTTAGGAAGCATCTCATAGAGCAGGATCCGACCTGTGGTGGTCTCCTCTATCTTGCCGTTTATCCTCACCTTGATGGATGCGTGCAAATCCAACTCGCCCGCGTCATGGGCCATCCTCACTTCCTCAGTATTAGCGAAAACCTTCCCCTCGCCCTTACAGAACGGCCTATCTCTAGTCATGTAATAGAGCCCCAGTACAATATCCTGGCTAGGAACAATAATGGGGTCTCCATTGGCCGGAGAAAGGATGTTGTTGGTCGACATCATTAGGACCCGTGCCTCAATCTGCGCCTCAATGGACAAGGGGACGTGCACGGCCATTTGATCACCGTCGAAATCCGCATTAAAAGCCGTACAAACCAATGGGTGCAGTTGGATGGCCTTCCCTTCTATTAAAATGGGCTCAAAGGCTTGAATTCCCAATCGATGCAGTGTGGGTGCCCTGTTTAAAAGGATGCAGTACTCTCTCACCACTTCGTCCAGGGCATCCCAAACCTCAGGGGTTTCCCTCTCCACCATTTTCTTTGCCGACTTAATGGTTGTGGCCAGGCCTTTCTCATCCAATTTGTTGTAAATGAAGGGCTTGAAGAGTTCCAAGGCCATCTTTTTGGGCAGACCACATTGATGCAACCTGAGGTCCGGGCCCACCACAATGACCGATCTGCCTGAGTAGTCCACCCGCTTACCCAGCAAATTCTGTCGAAACCTCCCTTGCTTGCCCTTAAGCATGTCGCTCAAGGATTTGAATGGCCTCTTGTTGGCACCCGTAACCACTTTTCCCCGCCTACCGTTGTCAAACAGAACGTCCACCGCCTCTTGGAGCATTCGCTTCTCGTTTCTCACAATGATCTCGGGAGCACTAAGTTCGAGGAGTCTCTTTAATCGGTTGTTTCTATTGATAACCCTTCTGTAGAGGTCATTGAGATCAGAGGTGGCGAATCTTCCCCCATCCAGCGGGACAAGGGGTCTGAGATCAGGGGGCAATACGGGTATGACATCCATAACCGTCCATTCCGGCCTGTTCTTGGATTCCCTGAACGCATCAATGACCTTCAGCCGCTTGGCCAGTTTCTTCCTCTTGGCCTCCGAGCGGGTCTCCATCATCTCCGCCCTGAGGGTGGGGGAGAGTTCCTCCAGATCCAGATCCCGTAACATGGCCTGAATGGCTTCGGCGCCAATTCCCACTTCAAAACGATCCCCAAAATCTTCTCTGGCCCGAAGTAGTTGTTCATCCGTCAGCAGCGTGCCCTTGGCCAGAGGCGTGTCTTTTGGATCCGTAACAATGAAATTCTCAAAGTAGAGGATTCTCTCCAAATCCTTTAATGTCAGATCAAGGAGATTTCCTATCTTGGATGGCAGGCATTTCAAAAACCATATATGGGAGACGGGTGAGGCAAGTTCAATATGTCCCATACGTTCACGGCGGACTTTGGATTGAATGACTTCAACGCCGCATTTCTCACAGACAATGCCGCGGTGTTTCATCCTCTTGTACTTGCCACAGTTGCACTCGTAGTCCTTAATGGGGCCAAATATCTTTGAACAGAAAAGGCCGTCCCTTTCCGGTTTGAAGGTCCTGTAATTTATGGTTTCAGGTTTCTTCACTTCACCAAAAGACCTCTCCCTTATCTTTTCAGGAGATGACAAGGAGATTTTCACAGCGTTGTAACTTGATGGGTCTTTCGGTTTCGTAAAAAAATTGTATAATTCTTCCAATGTTTTCTCCCTCCGTAATTTGAGATTTTCGATTGAGGAATCATTAAAGCCAGGCAATCCATAATCAATCGTCAACCGTCTGTTGGCGATGTTCCTAGAGTTACACCTCGCTATCCTCAAACAGCTGGACCTCGAGCCCAAGGCTTTGTAGCTCTTTTATGAGAACCTTGAAGGACTCGGGTAGTCCGGCTTCAAGGACATTATTCCCTTTGACGATCCTCTCGTACATGCGGGTCCGGCCTGCCACGTCATCAGATTTCACTGTCAGGAATTCTTGAAGGGAATAAGCTGCCCCGTATGCCTCCATGGCCCATACCTCCATCTCTCCCAAACGCTGACCGCCAAACTGTGCCTTCCCACCTAAGGGCTGCTGCGTCACTAGAGAATAGGGCCCTATTGAGCGCGCATGGAGTTTGTCATCCACCAGATGGTGCAGTTTCATCATGTACATGATTCCAACGGTTACTTGCTGATCAAAAGGGTCACCGGTCCTGCCGTCATAAAGAGTTGTCTGGCCGGTTGTGGGCAGTCCTGCTTTTTCAAGACATTTTTTGATTTCATCTTCCACGGCCCCGTCAAAAACGGGCGTTGCCATGTGTACCCCTTTTTCCAGAGATTTCGCTTTAGCTGGGAGTTCTTTACCTTTAACGTTTTTGAAAAACCTGTTATATTCCTCTCTTGAAAAGGCATCTTGGAGCTTTTTCGTCAGTGGCGCTGCATCTTTCATACGGCTTATCAGCTCTCCCACCTGTCTGCCCAACTCACGGGACGCCCATCCCAGATGCGCTTCCAACACTTGACCCACGTTCATTCGTGAAGGTACGCCCAATGGGTTTAGGATGATATCTAGAGGGGTACCATCGGCAAAATAGGGCATATCCTCCATGGGGAGAATTCTGGAGAGTACACCTTTATTTCCGTGACGCCCGGCCATTTTATCTCCAACGGCCAGTTTCCGCTTTACCGCCACGTAGACCTTAATCATTTTGATGACGCCCGGGGCCAACTCATCTCCCTGGCTCAATCTCTCAATTCTTTCATCAAAATGCTTATTGATTCCCTCCACCTTCTGCACGTATTTCGCCACAATGGTTTCCATCTCCTCTACCCGGTCCATTGATGCCTTAAGATCTGCGCCAGCCCAGACCTCCACGGGAATCTGATCTACGTCTTCCGCCTTTATGGCCTTTCTGGTACTGATAATGATCTTGTTCGCACGTTTATCACGCAGATTGGTTTTCAGCTTTCGCCCGATCAGAATCTCCTTCAGTTTTGCCCTAGCGTTTCTCTCAATAATCTCTATCTCATCCGCCCTGTCCTTTTCAAACCTTGCCTTCTCTTCAGCTTCAATGGTCAGGCTTCGCAGATCCTTTTCAACCCCTCGCCTGGAGAAGACCTTCGCATCGATCACCGTGCCCTCTACACCAGGAGGAACGCGTAAGGAGCTGTCTTTAACATCACCCGCTTTATCGCCAAATATGGCCCTCAAAAGTTTCTCTTCAGGGGAGAGCTGGGTTTCACCTTTGGGCGTTATTTTCCCCGCCAAAATATCGCCAGGATGAACTTCAGCGCCAACCAAGATAATTCCGGCTTCATCCAGGTTCTTTAAGGCCTCTTCTCCCACGTTGGGGATGTCCCTTGTGATCTCCTCCTTGCCCAGCTTTGTATCACGAGATACACACTCAAACTCCTCTATATGAATAGAGGTATAAACATCCTCCGTTACCACCCTTTCACTGATAATTATAGAGTCCTCAAAGTTATACCCGCCCCAGGACATGAAAGCGACCATGACATTTTGCCCGAGGGCCAGTTCCCCCAGCTCCGTTGCAGGGCCGTCTGCGATGATCTGTCCTTTCTTGACCACATCTCCCCGTTTTACGATGGGCTTTTGATTGTAACAGGTATTCTGATTGGATTTCTTATACTTAACCAGTTTATAGATCTGCACCTCATCTTCTTGATCCCCATCTCCACCCGATCTTATAACAATACGCGCAGCATCCACGTCTTCCACAACGCCATTCCTTTTTGCTACCACAGATACCCCTGCATCCCTGGCCACCACACTCTCAAGGCCAGTACCGATCAGGGGTGCCTTTGCCTTCAATAGGGGTACGGCCTGACGTTGCATGTTTGACCCCATTAATGCCCTGTTCGCGTCATCATGCTCCAGAAAGGGTATGAGAGAGGCGGAGACACTGACGAGTTGATCCGGAGAGACGTCCATATACTTCACATCAGCCACAGGGGTCTTACTCGCTTCTCCTTCTATGCGCACTGCCGCCTCGTCCCTTATGAAATTTCCTTTCTTGTCCAGTGGCGCATTGGCCTGAGCGATGGGATAGTCTTTTTCATCAAGGGCTGACAGGTAAGCTATCTTCTTTGAAACCTTTCCACTTGCCGCATACCTGTAAGGTGTTTCGATAAACCCGAATTCATTGACTCTGGCATAGGTGCTCAGAGAGACGATGAGACCGATATTCGGCCCTTCAGGGGTTTCAATGGGACAGATTCTGCCATAATGGGTGGGATGTACATCGCGAACCTCAAACCCTGCCCTCTCCCTGGTTAACCCGCCAGGTCCAAGGGCACTCAACCTTCGTTTATGGGTTACTTCTGACAGGGGATTGGTCTGATCCATGAATTGAGAAAGCTGACTTGTACCAAAGAACTCCTTGACCACGGCTGAGACAGGTTTAGAATTGATCAAATCATGGGGCATGAGTGTTTCAACTTCTTGGAGGCTCATTCTTTCTTTAATGGCCCTCTCCATCCTTACAAGTCCTATCCGGTACTGATTTTCCAGCAACTCACCCACTGCCCGTACCCTTCGGTTCCCAAGATTATCTATGTCATCCACCATGGCCTCAGCGTTCTTGAGACGTATCAGCTCTTTGAGGGTGGCAATAATATCCTCCTTTCGAAGGGTCCGATGATCCAGGGGCACATCTAAATCCAGTCTGTAGTTCAGTTTCAGCCTACCCACAGGAGAGAGATCATACGTGGAAAGATTAAAGAAGAGCCCTTGAAAGAAGTTCTTTGCTACTTCCTGTGTTGGAGGGCTACTCGGACGCATCTTCCTGTAGATTTCAAGGACAGACTCATCACAAGTCTCAATCTTGTCCAGCAGCATGGTATTCCTGATCGTGGGGCTAACACCGGGGGCATCTAAAACGAGGCATTCCATATCCTTTATCCCCTTTTCCTGGATCATCTTGAGCATCTCAGGGGTAAGGGCCGTATTCCCATTAACCAAGACCTCACCCGTACCGGGATCAACCAAATCCTCAGCGATGACCCTTGCTTCCAAGTCCTCCAATTGAATGGGGATTTGTTTTATGCGAGCCGATGTGATTTCCTTGTGAAGCCGCTTTGTGTATTTTTCACCCGCCTTGGCCAAGACCTTCCGCGATTTAGGATAGGTAATGTCTTTGGATATCCTCGTTTGATATAGATTTTCTATCTTCGCAGGGCGAAAGCATCCCTTCTTACTGATAACAATTTTTTCAGTCTCAAAGAATTGGGACAGGATTTCTTTGGAGGAGTAGCCGAGGGCCTTTAGGAATGTGGTAGAAGGGAATTTGCGTCTCCTATCAATACGAACAAACAAGGTGTCCTTCGGGTCAAACTCAAAATCGAGCCATGAACCCCTAAGGGGTATGATGCGTGCTGAATAGAGCAGCTTACCGCTTGAGTGTGTCTTCCCCCGATCATGATCAAAAAAGACCCCTGGAGACCTATGGAGCTGGCTGACTATGACCCTTTCGGTGCCATTAATAATAAAGGTCCCTCTTTCTGTCATCATGGGAATGGTCCCAAAATAGATTTCCTGCTCCTTTATGTCCCTGATGCTTTTTGTCCCATCATCCCCATCTGTATCAAAGACGAGCAGGCGTACCGTCAACTTTAGGGGAGCCTCATAGGTCATACCTTTATTGAGACACTCTTCTTCGCTGTACTTGATGTCTTCGAAGGTGTATTTGACGAATTCCAAAGAAGAGGTGCCGCTGAAATCGCGGATGGGAAAAACACTCCTGTATGCCCCTTGCAACCCAACCGCTTTACGCTCCTCAGAGAGGACATCTTTCTGAAGAAATCGCTCATAGGAATTTTTCTGCATTTCGATCAGATTCGGTATATCAATGATCTTATCGATTTTCCCGAAGTTTCTTCTGACGCGGCGGTCAACATCGTCTTTTGCTTTCATCTGATCTCCTTGTCTAAATTTCAAAATTGGGAAACATTCCCTTTAAATTGGAGTACTGAAGCAATGCATTACTGGAGTGATGTATCCATGGGAATAAGGATTATATGGATACCCCCGTAATCCGTACTCCAACACTCCAAAATCTCTCTTAATTATTTGATCTCAGCGGTCGCACCTGCCTCTTCCAGTTGTCCTTTGAGATTCTCTGCCTCGTCCTTTGAGACACCCTCTTTGACTGCGCCCGGGATACCATCCACCACTGCCTTGGCTTCCTTGAGACCAAGGCCCGTTATGGCGCGAACAACTTTGATAACTTGAATTTTCTTGTCCCCAACGGCAGAGAGAATAACATCGAACTCCGTCTTCTCAGGGGCCGCTTCCTCGGTCTGTTGAGCTGGGCCAGGGGCCACAGCAATTGGAGCTGCCGCAGTAACACCAAACTTCTCTTCAAGCTCTTTCACAAAGTCTGAGAGCTCAAGCACTGTCATGTTAGATATATATTCAATTACGTCCTCTTTACTTATATTGGCTGCCATGTCTCTTTAAAACCTCCTTAGAATCTAATTTCCTTTGATGGATTATTGCTCTTTGGCCTTTCCATTTTCTTTTGTAGTTTCAATCGCCTTTAGTACATTGAGAAAATTGACGAGGAGGCCATTCAAAACCCTCACAAGGGAGGTGGGAACCTCCTGCATGGCCGACAAGACCTGGGAGAGAAGCTCATCACGGCCTGGTAATCCTGCCAGTCTCTTGATGCCCTCCAAATCCATGGTTTTGCCAGACATCTGCCCTACTTTTATGTCCAGCTTCTTATTATCCTTGCTAAAATCCACAAGGATTTTGGCTGGGGCTACGATATCATCGTAGGTAATGGCAAGGGCACACGGTCCTTCAAAGTGCTCTTTCAGGGATTCGGTCTCCGTATCCTGGCAGGCCAGCTTCATAAGCCGATTTTTGACCACCTGGAATTCGTTCCCAATATCCTTTAGTTCCTTCCTGAGCTTATTGATGGCCTCCACACGGAGACCCTGATAGTCCACAAGAAAGGTCGCCTTTGCCCTATTGAGCCGATCCTTCATCTCGCCTACAAAAATTTCTTTTTCTTTTCTTTCCAAAAACCAATCACCCCCTCTCTGACAAATAAAGTATCAGGCGCCAAAGTCAGGGGTGCCTCCTCACAGAAGAACCATCACGGATAGTCTCGGCAGGCCCGAAAAATCGTTTAAGCCATAGACGACTTTGATCCTTTCCCAGGGCTCTCAGTCGTTAAGGCGCCCACTGTCTTTGACTTTGATTAGAGCTGTTTTTCAGAGGTTCTTTCTTTTTCCGCCTACTTAGCTCCTTTAACCATAGATAGAAATCTAGAACTGTCGCCCATAAGTGCATCTGGCATAATCAGACAGGTCCTGGATGCCTAAGGATAAAAATCCACTTGCTAGCTGAGTAATTCTTTCACATATGCTGGGTCCACCTTAATACCAGGACCCATGGTCGTAGAAATGGCTATGCTTCTTAGATAGGTACCTTTACTCGCAGGAGGTTTTAATCTAAGGATTGTTTCCATGAAAGCAGTAATATTTCCCAAAAGCTTATCCGAACCAAATGAAACCTTACCCATAGGTGCATGAACGATCCCCGCCTTTTCAACCCTAAAATCGATTTTCCCCATCTTGACTTCTTTCACGGCCTTGGCCACATCGAAAGTCACTGTTCCGAGCTTTGCATTGGGCATCATACCCCTTGGTCCCAAAATTCGTCCCAATTTACTCACAGAACTCATCATGTCCGGCGTGGCGATGGCCTTGTCAAATTCGAGCCAGCCTTTCTGTATTTTCTCCACATACTCATCGGACCCAGCATAATCTGCCCCCGCTTCGACGGCCTCCTTCTCTTTTTCACCTTTGGCAAAGACCAGAACGCGTACCTCTTTCCCCACCCCATTGGGCAAAACAACGCTACCTCTTACCATTTGATCAGCATGTCTTGGGTCAACGCCCAGCCGGACGGCGATGTCAATCGTCTCGTCGATCTTTGAATACTTGCCATCGAGGGTAAGTTGGACGGCTTCCTGAAAAGTATATTTCTTCAGCCTATCCACCTTCTCCGCGCTCTGTCTGTATTTCTTTCCCCTTCTACTCATAATCAGCAATCCTTTGGCAACGCTAAAGCGTTGGCATCTAATCTTGTTTATTCGGAGGCAATGCCGGAGAATCGACTCTCCGATCATAACTTACTGCCTTAAAAGACTGTTCCAACAATTTTGAAAACAACCAATCCTTTTTGGGTCCTATGGAGTTACCGTAATCCCCATGCTTCTGGCCGTACCTTCAATGATTTTTACCGCACCCTCCAGGTCATAGGCATTCAAGTCCTCGAATTTGATCTTTGCGATCTCTTCCACCTGTTTTCTTGTCACTTCGCCAACTTTTTCTCGGTTCGGCTCACCAGAACCTTTGGCTATTTTTGCCGCCTGCTTCAAAAGGACAGAGGCAGGCGGTGTTTTGGTGATGAATGAGAACGATCTGTCAGCATAGATTGTTATAACGACAGGTATGATCGTCCCCATCTGATCCTGGGTCCTGGCGTTGAACGCCTTGCAAAACTCTGCGATATTTACCCCATGCTGCCCCAGAGCAGGACCTATCGGGGGTGACGGATTTGCTTGGCCTCCATTGACTTGGAGCTTGATAGTGCCAATAACCTTTTTTGCCATTACGAACCTCTTCTAAATCTTGTGAACCTGTATAAAATCCAATTCAACCGGTGTTGCGCGCCCGAAAATGCTGATCAAAACCCTCAATTTCTCCTTGTCTGGCTTTACCTCTTCCACGACACCTTGAAAATTATTAAAAGGGCCATCAATAACCCTGACCTCATCGCCTTCCTCAAATTGATATTTTGGTTTTGGTTTGCTAATCCCTTCCTCCATCTGTCGAATGATTCTCTCAGCCTCCTCATCAGGGATCGGTGCTGGCCTGGTGGCCCCTCCCACAAATCCTGTCACCTTGGCCGTATTTCTTACTATGTGCCAAGTATCGTCATTCAACTCCATTTGAACCATGATGTATCCGGGATAGAACTTTCTGGAGGAGGTCTTTTTCTGGCCCCGCTTGAGCTCAATCACTTGCTCTACGGGTACAAGGATCCTGCCGAAATAGGCTTCCTGCCCCAGAGTTTTGATCCTTTCTTCAAGGTTTGTCTTCACCTTGTGCTCAAATCCCGAGTAGGTATGGACTATGTACCAGTTCAATGCCAAATCTTTCCCCTTCAATCCTAATTTAGACCGAATGTCGTTACCTATCCCACAATGTTTTTTATAATCTTGATCAGCCCAAAATCAATGATTCCAAGAAAAAATGAGACCACGATGACAAGAAATATCACCATGGCTGTTGATGCGAGCAATTCCTTACGCGTGGGCCATTTCACCTTTTTGAGTTCCCCTTTGGATTCCCGCAAAAACTGGTTAGCCACACTGAAGAATCTGAGGACGGAACGCCTCTCTTTCACCCTCTTTTCAGGTTCCCTTTTTTGAATGGCTTGATAGGGCTTTGTCTTGGCTTCCTGTGCTACTGGAATTGATTCGGCATCCGATTTCGAGACTGTACTGGGTTTCGACGGGGCTTGAGTCTTCCTTCGAGTTCCTCTTTTCTTCCTCTTCTTAGTACGCTTTTTCATATTTCCCAAAATCTATTTGTTTCAAAAGCTTAGGGTGCATTGCCCCGTTGTGACCTGTCACATGGAGCCCCACGGGTAAACCCATGGTCCCTGGTTCATGACCCGTCTTTCCATCCTCCGTAGCAGGCTACTGCGGAGGACGGGCGCCTACGGCTACGACGTGGTTATCCGCCTTGGTTGGGGCGACATCACGCCGAAGCATGCTTGCAACTTGCGCATTCATCCACGGGCAAGCCCGTGGTTTTCTGCGAAGGCGGATAAAAGTGGCAGGCCAGGAGGGATTCGAACCCCCAACACCCGGATTTGGAGTCCGGTGCTCTAGCCGTTAGAGCTACTGGCCTGCAGTTTCACTGAAATCTATTTCGTTTCCTTATGAAGGGTATGGCTCCTGCAAAATGGACAGTATTTCTTGAACGCCAGTTTGTCTGGGGCCTTCCGTTTATTCTTGGTGGTCGTATAATTCCTGTTCTTGCAACCTTCACAGGCCAGGGTAATAATCTCACGCATATAAAAAATCTCTCATTCAGTTAGGAATATGGCACAGACCGATGCCAACTTGAAAAGGGCCAATGTAAAGCGACATATAATCTTTGGCCTGCCTTACTCAATGATATCACTGATCACTCCAGCACCCACCGTGCGGCCACCTTCACGAATGGCAAAGCGCAACTCCTTC
>JASFEQ010000019.1:0-23835 GCA_050124735.1 Desulfobacteraceae bacterium
GCCCCGCCGGTGGCAAGTATGACGGCCTTGGCCCTGGTCACATAGAATTCACGTGTCTCCATATTGTAGAGGATGGCCCCGGCGCACTTGCCCTCTTCATCCAAAAGGAGTTCCACGGCGGGGCAGAATTCCAGAATGGTGATATTCTCTGAGCGGTTCCGGGCCTCATCCCTCAGCACACGCATGATCTCTGCACCGGTCATGTCACCGGCAGAATGCATACGTTTGCGAGAAGACCCCCCAAAGTGTCGAACATCAAGGCGTCCATCAGGAAGTTTCGTGAACATCATGCCCAATTCTTCCAACCAGGCAATGGACAGGGGGGCATCGTGGGCCAAAGCGGCTACCAGGTCCGGCTGATTGGTGAAGTGACCTCCTCCGACGGTATCCATGTAATGATAATAGGGTGAGTCACACTCCTGGGTTGCCGCCTGAATGCCGCCCTCGGCCATGATGGTATTGGAGTCGCCATGACGCAGCTTGGTCGCCATGATCACTTTTACATCCCTCTCAGATGCCATTAAGGCGGCTGAGGTGGCCGCGCCTCCACCGCCAATAATCAGGACATCCGTTTCGTAATCCACGCTGGACAGGTCAACATTTTTGGGCCTGACCATGGACTTGGATTCCAGAAGATCGGCCACTTCATCCTGGAACACATCGCCCTTATTGGGCCCAACCCTAAGGGTGCGTCGACCCTCTTTCTGGTAATCGGGGTGATATTTGTTGAGCACCTTTTCCCTCTCTTCGAGGCTCAAGGGTGGGTAATGTTCATTGCGTCGGGACATCTCCACCCGCTCAGGGCGGGTGGCTTCCACCTGTTTTATCAGCTCTCTCAATTCAGGCGTGTAAGGCATGCTGTCTCCTTTTCTACTATTTTGGTCATTTGAATTTAGACATTGTTTGGAACTTGGGATTTGGGATTTTGAAATTCAGAAGGCGATTTGGGGCTTCCACTAAAACCCATTTTCTATGTATTTTTCACTTCCTTAAGTGAACTATAAATACTGTGTCTCTTTGGGCTTCCACTCTCCAGGAGGGGCCAAATCGGGCTCGCGTTCCCGTTCTCCATAGCGCTTTTCCAGTTCGTCTTTGTCCATTTGGGTGAGTTCCTCTAGCATTTTTTCATATTTGCCCGACTCAATTTCTTCAACCCGCCTTCTCAGGTGCTCGGCACGAGGCGCCATGTATTTCCCGTACAAACGACGTGCCAGTTGTGCCATATGGTATTGCGGCAGTTCGCCCATGCAACGGCTTGCACAAAGACCACACTGAATGCAGTCAAAAGAGAGCCGGGCCGCTTCCTCGATGTCTCCCTGTTTCAGGGCCGAGATGTAATCCAGTACCTCCACATCCATGGGACAGGCCTTGGTGCAGTTATTACAGGCCACACACCGAAATAGCTCCGGGTAAAGGGCATGGATAGACTCAGCGGTCGGTTCCATCTCCTCGATGTCATAAGGCGTTCGGTTGGCCGGATAGAAGGGGATTTGAGTGAGGTACATATCGGGTTCCACAACGGTCTGGCAGGCCAACCCAAAATGGAGTTTGTAATCCCCCGCCTTTCGGTACACGGTCGGGCATGCCCCACATATGCCACCCCGACATCCAGCACCCCGGATGAATTTAAACCCTGCGAATTCCATTGCCTTCATGATGGTTAGGGTTTCTGGCACATCATACCTTTTTCCCATGATGTAGATGGGAATGGTGCGGGCGCCCTCTGGCAGGATGGCCCGGTCACCGGTGGCCATCTTTTGGGCTCTTTGTTCAGTGGATTCGGTGGTTGCTGTCTCAGCCATACTTGTTGCTCCTCCTTGCAGAAACGATAACAGGATTTAAAGGACAAGTCTTAAATGCTTTTTGTGGGAAATCAACCTACGCGTTGTGGGTTGTACGGTTGCGCAACCGCAACCAGTTGACTCAACCGGAGTTTTGCCGCGTTTGCCTCTCAACGAAATATAATCATAGAGTCCAGTTGGTTTTCACTTAACCGGTTAGCTAACGTAATCCTTGCTCTTCAGCAATTCGACGCTAGCCTGGTCGTTCAATTCAAAATGACAGACTTGGGGGTTCAACCCAAGTGCAATGGCCAACAACTGAGTGATATAGAAGGTGGGGATCATCTTCGTGATTTTCTCTTCCGCAAAGAGCGCCCCCTGCTTTTTGCCCAGGTTGAACTCGCACAGGGGGCAACTGAGAACTAGGGCCTCTGCACCCGCCTTTTCGGCCCACTCCAGGATGGTTGAAGCCGCGTCCTTTGCAGCGTCGGGATTTCCAAGTATCTGATAAGAACCGCAGCAGAGATCCGCAGCGGGGAAATGGACTGCGGTCGCTCCCAACGCCTCCAGAAACTGGGTCATGAGCTCAAAGCTCCCTGGTGGCTCGATGGCCACTTCGCGCGGGCGCTGTAGGGTACACCCATAGTAGGGCGCAACTTTTAGTCCGTTCAGTGGGACCTGGACCTGTTCACGAAGTTTATCCCAGCCAATCTCATCCTTCAGGAAGTTGAGAAAATGTACCACCTCCACTTCCCCTGCGTAGTCAATTTCTTCATCCATGAACAGATTGATGGTTTCTCTTTTCTCCTCATCCTCCCGCATCAGCAAGTTGGCACGCGCCAGGCTGTTGTAACACATGGAACACAGGGTGAGCACTTTGTCGCGGCCCTGCTCCTTCACACGGATGAGATCACGGACTGGCGCTACCTGATGGATCAGGTCATCATCTGCAAGGGAATGAACAGCCCCACAGCAATTCCATCGGGGCAACTCTTCCAACTCGATGCCGAGGGCAGCCATGGAAGCCATAGCGGCATCATCGAGATTCTTCGCTTTGGTCTTCAAAGTACATCCAGGATAGTAGGTGACTTTCATCGTTCTCCCTAGCTAGTTTCCATCCAGAAATGGCCCTTTTTTGCAATCTCCCGCCCGCCTCGCCTGAGCCAGTTCAGGCTCGCGATGGCGGGCAGGCTGCGTCAATCAGCGGGATTCCTTATGCGATGTACCATATGTACGTCTCCGCGCAATCCCTTGATTTTCTTGACCTTGCAGAAAAATGTCTCATTTCTGATCTGGAAATTGCAAGTGCCCATTTATTCATTTCCGGATGGGCACTAGCTGGTCAATTTTCGGAAGCTGGCAACTAAAGCGATCTGAGGGCATTCCTTTACAGTCTCAGCAGGCAGCTCAGAAGGTTCAATATAGTTTTTGTTTTTCCTGAGGGTCATCAGCCTGATGGCCTCCATGACTCTGGGCAAATCAACACCTCTCGGGCATCTCACATTGCAACTGTGACAAGCGGCACACACCCAGCATGTATTGAGCTTTTCTATCTCTTCTGCCATGCCCAACTGTGCCATGTGCATGATTTTCCGAGGAAGGGCATCCATATGATTTCCCATGGGGCAAGATCCCCCACAGGTTCCGCACTGAAAGCACTGATGTACCTTTTGACCACTCAGCTTTTCTAGCTTCTCAAGGAAGCCTTTATCAACCGTCTTGGGTGAGATTTTGATGGGCATAGTTTCCCCTGTTCCTAGGCCGGTGAAAATAACACCTACCCTTTTCTTCTGATTTTCATCCCAGGTTGGAAGGTTGGGTGATTACGTGGGCGTGGTAATATACGTAAAGACCCCTCTATTTGTCAATCCAAACACTGCTTCATATCATAAAATAACTCCCAACATGAGGTATTTCAAGTAAAAGCAGAGCCATAGGGCATATTCTCCGTTTACATCGAACTCAGAGTGGGTTATGAGTCAGGAAAGAGGAAATCCTCAAGAAGTTGGGGAAAGGGCGAACGTGAGACTTAACAATCAAGGGTAAAGATGGCCGAGATGGAGTTTACATTCAAAGCGATTGGGGTTCTCAAAACGCCTTACAGATCAAAAGGTGGGGTGCCCATCCAGGGTATCTTTACGCCTGAGTCGAAAGGAAGGGCAGAGATTTTTGAGGCGTATGGACAGGGACTCCAGGATATTGAAGCGTTTTCTCACCTGATCCTGCTCTATGTTTTCCATCAATCGGAGGGTTATGAGTTAATCTGCAAGCCCTATATGGACGACACACTTCACGGCGTATTCGCCATAAGGGCCCCAAAAAGGCCAAACCCCGTCGGGTTTTCTGTGGTTCGCCTAGAAAAGAGAGAGGGCAATATCCTCCATCTGGCAGAAGTGGACATGCTGGATGGAACGCCCCTGTTGGATATCAAGCCCTTTGTGCCGAAATTTGATCACAGGGAAGATGTACGTGTGGGATGGATGGAGGGGAAGTTTAGAGGGGCAGAAGAACGCATGATCTCCGACGATCGATTCTGAGAAAATAGCCACACAGGATCATCCTAAGATGAAATCCGCCACTTCGCCTGTATTCCCTAAAACATAATATATTGGATATAGTATGTATTTTCTATGGTGGGTTATATGTGGGTCATTTTTTCTTGACATGCCATAGCAATTTGTCTATATTCCGCCCCCAAAACAAAGGGGAGTTCTCGCCGATCAAGAGTTTTTATTTTAGATATTCTCATACCTTACGCTATCAATGAAACTGGAAAAGCTCCTATCAGAAAAAGGCCCTGCCATACTGAACAAGTGGCTCAAGTTGATCTTAGAGAGCTATCCCGCCGATACCCAAAGGTTCTTAAAGAAACAGAAGGACCAATTCGCCAATCCCGTACGACACACCATTTCCAAAGAGCTAGAAAATATCTACAAGGAACTCCTAAAAGGAGTGGATCGAGAAAGGCTGTCTCCTTTTCTGGACAGCATCATAAGAATAAGGGCTGTTCAGGATTTTTCCCCCTCTCAGGCCATAGCCTTTATTTTCCAGCTGAAGAAGGTCATCAGAGAGGCATTGGACAAGGAGATTGGAGCGCACCAACTCTCTGGTGAGTTGTTGGCTTTTGAATCCGAGGTTGATGAACTGGCACTTATTGCCTTTGATGTCTATATGAAGCGCCGGGAAAAGATTTATGAGATCAAGGCAAAAGAAGCCAAAAGTCATGTATACAAGCTCCTCGAGAGAGCGGGTCTCATCGCCGAGATCCCGGAATGGGAGCCGGGCCTAAAACAGGGTAACAATTCATAGAATCGCTAGAAGATTTCCTTAATTGACGAGGTAAGAGTTTATGAATTTCATCGTAAGCATCATGGTCTCCGGTTTCGTCGTCACGGTCCTCGTTTTGATCCCTTGGGTTGGGATCTGGGTATGGGATTTGAAAGTTCTTTTTGGTATCATCATCCCTTATCTGGCCTTTCTCACCTTTTTTGTGGGTATCATCTATCGTGTCATTGGTTGGGCGCGCTCGCCAGTCCCATTTCGCATCCCCACAACTGGCGGTCAGCAGAAAAGCTTGCCCTGGGTCAAGCAGAATAGACTGGATAATCCCTCAAATACCATCGGCGTCATCGGACGAATGATATTTGAAGTGCTGACGTTTCGTTCCCTTTTCCGGAACACTAGGATGGAATTCAGGGGAGGCCCAAGGATTGGCTATGAGTGGGAGAAATGGCTCTGGCTATTCGCACTCATGTTTCACTATGCCTTTTTGGTTGTGCTGGTAAGGCATATGAGATTTTTCACTGAGCCCATACCCGGTTTTGTGCAGATTGTGGAGTACATGGATAGTTTCTTTCAAATAGGTGTCGCTCCTTTCTCCGGATTCGGGTTACCTGCTCTGTTGCTGAGCGGTTTCCTACTCTTGGGAGGTGTAACCCTTCTCTTCCTCAGAAGGCTTCTTTTGTCCCAGATGCGATACATCTCCCTGCCGGCCGACTATTTCCCCCTCTTTCTGATCATGGGGATCGCCATGACAGGTATCCTCATGAGGTATCTGCTCAAAGTGGATGTGGTCAGCGTGAAAGAACTGACCCTTAGCTTAGTCAGTTTTCATCCGAAGGCCCCTGAGGGCATTGGGGTCCTCTTTTATATTCACCTCTTTCTCGTGAGCGTGCTTGTGGCATATTTCCCCTTCAGCAAGCTTGTACACATGGCGGGAATCTTTCTGAGTCCCACAAGAAATCTATCCAATAACAGCCGCATAGTCAGGCACATCAATCCCTGGAATTATCCTGTAAAGGTTCACACTTACGATGCATATGAGGAGGAGTTCAGGGACAAGATGGTGGAAGTGGGGATACCTGTAGAGAAAATGCCTGAAGTCCCAGAAGAAGCTGAAACCCCAGCGAAGGAAGAAGCTGAAGCCCCAGCAGAGGAAGAAGCTGGGACACAAGAGGAAAAAGAAAAGGAGTAATTATGTCAGACGTTCCCAAACCAGAAGAATTGGCCAAGATTGATCATCGTCCCCCCCTATGGAAGGGCTGGATGTACACCCCAGCCGAAATCAGGGAAGGCATCGCATGTTATGGGGTAGCGGCAAAGAACCTCAACGTGGTGGGCTTCCCTAACCCAAGGGAATGGTCGCCATTCGATGAGGACTGGAAGCTGCCAGATAACTGGAAAGAGATCGTCCTGGAGGGGTTGAGGGAGAGGCTTGAGAGGTTCAGGTCTTTAAAGATCTTCATGGATATCTGTGTCAGATGTGGTGCCTGCGCTGACAAATGCCACTTTTTCATCGGGGGAGGTGATCCCAAGAATATGCCGGTCCTCAGGGCGGAGCTCTTGAGATCTGTCTATCGAAAGGAATTCACCACAGCAGGCAAGATCTTAGGGATGTTCGCGGGGGCAAGAGAACTCACCTATGACGTGCTCAGAGAGTGGTGGTCCTACTTCTTTCAGTGCACCGAGTGCCGTCGCTGTTCCCTTTTCTGCCCCTATGGCATTGACACGGCTGAAATCACCATCATAGGAAGGGAACTCCTCAATCTACTTGGGCTGAACACGGACTGGATCGGCGCCCCTGTCGCCAACTGTTACAGGACGGGGAATCACCTGGGCATTCAGCCCCATGCATACAAGGATATGATCGACTTTTTTGTGGACGAGATTGAAGATGTAACGGGGGTAAGGATGGAGCCCAGCTTGAACAGGAAAGGGGCTGAGATCCTGTTTATCACCCCTTCTGGAGACGTCTTTGCCGATCCCGGCACGTATACCGCCATGGGATATATCATCCTGTTCCATTATTTAGAGCGTATGGGGTTTGACATTACATGGAGCACGTACGCCTCTGAGGGTGGGAATTTTGGGTTTTTCACATCCCACGAGATGATGAAGAGGCTCAATGCTAAAATGTATGCGGAGGCGAAACGCCTTGGCGTGAAATGGATCCTGGGCGGAGAGTGTGGCCACATGTGGAGAGTCATTAATCAGTATATGGATACCATGAACGGGCCTCCCGATTTCCTTGAGGAACCTGTCTCACCCATCACCGGGACCAAATTTGAGAATGCGAATGCGACGAAGATGGTTCATATCGTTGAATTCACGGCGGACCTAATCAAGCACGACAAGCTGAAGTTAGATAAGAGCCGAAACGACAATCAGGTGGTTACCTTCCATGACTCCTGTAACCCGGCACGGGGAATGGGATTTTTTGAGGAGCCTCGGTATGTGATTAAAAATGTGTGTAACAACTTTTACGATATGCCGGAGAACACCATTAAGGAGCAGACCTTTTGTTGTGGCAGCGGTGCTGGCTTGAACGCAGGCGAGAACATGGAACTTAGGATGCGTGGCGGTCTGCCGAGGGCTAACGCCGCCAAGTACGTCCATGAAAGACATGGCGTAAATATGCTCGCCTGTATTTGCGCCATTGATCGGGCTGTCTTACCACCCCTTATGGAATACTGGGTTCCCGAGGTAGATGTCACCGGAATTCATGAGTTGGTGGGGAATGCCCTGATTTTGGAGGGAGAGAAGGAACGAGAAACTAATCTGCGTGGTGAGGCCCTCCCAGGCAAGGAGGTAGAAGAGGATGTATGATGGATGGAAGATTATCATTGGGCTTGTCATAGGCGTCTGCGTGCTTCTATACCCCTTCTGGCCTAGTGCGGGAAAATGGGACGCCAAAGTGCCTGAACCGGAGCTCACGGCCAAGGCCAAAGAGGCCAAAGCGTGTGTTGAGCCCAAGTCATATATAAGGACTGAACACATGAAATTGCTGGATGAGTGGAGACAGGGGGCCGTGCGGGATGCCAAAAGGATCTACAAGAGCAGCACTGGGAAGATATATGACAAGAGCCTTCAGAATACTTGCATGGAGTGCCATTCCAACAAGAGTAAGTTTTGTGACCAGTGCCATAACTATACGGGAGTCGACCCGTTCTGCTGGGACTGCCATATTGAACCCAAGGAGAAAACGTAATGGCCATGAACAGAAGAGAGTTTTTGAAGATTGCTGGGTTTTCCACCCTTTTGGGGCTTGGAGGCAAAGCGGCCTTCGAACTGCTGGCTCCGGGTGAAATTGAGGCCGCCATGGAAGGAGTTCCCCTCACAGCGGGGAAGAAATGGGGAATGGTGGTGGATATGACCAAGATGGATGATGAGATTATGGATAAAGCCATTAAGGCCTGCCATCGTATCCACAATGTCCCCAAGGTTGAAAACGCTAAACAGGAGCTGAAGTGGATCTGGAAAGAGACCTATGAGCATACCTTTCCAGGCCAACACCATGAGTACCCGGCTGAGGCGTATCACGGCAGAAACTTCCTCCTGCTTTGCAATCACTGCACCAACCCGCCATGCTGTCGGGTATGCCCCACAGCGGCCACATGGAAGCGGGAACAGGATGGCGTGGTCATGATGGATCAGCACCGGTGCATCGGATGTCGATTCTGCATGGCGGCATGTCCTTTTGGGGCTAGGAGTTTCAATTACGGCGACCCGCGAAAGGCACCCGAAGAACTAAATCCAGAATTTCCAACCAATATGACGTACCCCACGAGGAGCAAAGGGGTGGTAGAAAAATGTAATCTGTGCGCGGAGAGACTGGCAAAGGGTCAGATCCCGGCATGTGTGGAGGTGGCCAACAAGATCAAGGAGGGTGCCTTGACCTTTGGTGACTTGGCAGACAGGGACTCGGAGATTAGGGAACTTCTCCGAGAACACTACACCATTCGACGAAAACCCGAACTGGGGACAGGACCCAACATTTATTACATAGTATGAGGTGGTTATGTTAGAGAAGGCGATTAGAGGAAGTCAGACATACTGGGGATGGCTCATATTCTTACTCCTCTTGATAGGGGTAGGTGCTGGCAACTTTCTTTACCAATTTTTTGAGGGCTTGAAAATCACGGGCATGGGCAGGGATGTGTCCTGGGGTTTGTATATCGCTCAGTTCACCTATCTGGTGGGTGTGGCAGCCTCGGGCGTGATGGTTGTCTTGCCCTACTATCTGCATAATTACAAAGCCTTTGGCCGGATTACCATTTTAGGTGAGTTTATGGCCATTGCTGCCGTCACCATGTGCATGCTATTTCTTTGGGTGGACCTAGGTCAGCCCATAAGGGTACTCAATGTGATGCTTTATCCGCAACCCAATTCGATTATTTTCTGGGACATGGTCGTCTTGACCGGATATCTCATACTGAATGTGCTTATCGGGTGGAACGTACTGAGCGCCGAGCGCAAGGGTATACATTATCCCAAATGGGTGACACCTTTGATCTATCTGTCCATTCCCTGGGCCTTTAGCATCCATACCGTAACCGCTTTCCTCTACCAGGGTCTGCCCGGCAGGCACTTCTGGATGACGGCCATTATGGCAGCTCGTTTTCTCTCCTCCGCCTTTGCCTCCGGTCCCGCGCTTCTTCTTATTATTTGCTTTATTGTGAGGAGATTTACAAAGTTTGATCCGGGAAAGGAGCAGATGCGTACGCTGGCCAGCATTGTCACTTACGCTATGATTCTTAACGTATTTTTCTTCTTGCTGGAGGTCTTTACCGCCTTTTACAGCCAGATACCGGGGCATATGGTCCACTTCCAGTTCCTTTTTGCTGGACTTGAAGGGCATGGGAGACTCGTTCCCTGGATGTGGGCTGCCGCATTTTTTGCACTTGTCTCTCTTATCCTCCTGATCAATCCCAGCACGCGCCGGAAAGAGGATACCATGATCGTGGGTTGTGCATCGGTCGTTATTGCCACTTGGATTGATAAAGGGATGGGGCTCGTTATCGGTGGTTTCACCCCCAATACCTTTGAAAGAGTCACAGATTACTGGCCCACCGTGCCTGAGGTTCTTATTACTTTGGGGGTTTGGGCGGCTGGTTTTTTTATACTGACCGTCCTTTTCAAGATAGCTGCCTCAGTGAAGGAGGAGGTAGCAGGGTATTAACTAAGACTGAGGCGATATATTCGGATAAGAAAGGGCTCATTCCGATTGGGATGGCCCTTTTTTATTGCGTGGTTCTGGCTTCTTTCTCTCTTTACCAGGCAGACTCCTTTCCTTTCACCAATTGGGTGCCCTCTCCGGGGTAGACATGGCGATCTCCTGGGGGTGTGGGATTTTTCACCTGAGGCCACTGTTCAGGGCGTGGATCAGGGCCTTCTTTGGTGGCATCAGATGGTAAGCTATCGACCATCATTGGCATCTTACGAATGTCAATTCCCTCTACATTGTAACTAAACTCGATGGGTATACCGTTGGGATCAAAGGTGTAGATGGAGTGTATAAAGCCATGATCGATCATCTCAGAGACCCAGAATCCAGATGCCTGGAGTTTGTCATACAATTGCCAGAGGTCCTCTTCCGTCTCCACCCCCAGTGAGACATGGTCAAATATGAATGGTCCTTTGACAGGGCGGCCATGATCTTTTTTTTCCACAGGTTCCACATGGGGCCATTCAAAAAAGGCGATAAGGTCATATTCTGAGATCTCGAAGAAATAGTGTCGGTACCCTGGCTTTCCAAGCCCGGCCACCAGCCTCATGCCCAACAGGTCGCGCCAAAACCGAATGGTCTTGTCCATGTCACCCGTGGTCATAGCTAAGTGATTAATACCATTATATCTTATCATGAGCTTCCTCTCTTCCGGGAAAACGAAATTGCAGCTAAACAGAGCCTATTTTGCCTTCCATCGTAATGAGGAAATGGCAACCGGTCAAGTAAGGAAAAATTTCACAAAAAAGACTTGACACCTCTTATATTACTTTGTTACATAACTCCACCATTGTGTTCAGAGGGCAAAATGTGCTTGTTCTTCATGATTATAACTTGTTAGAATTTTTAATGAATGCTTAAATTTCAATATAGAGGAGGAAGAAGCAAATGGGGTATGAAGTAGAGGTGGATCAGGACAAATGTGAAGGCTGTGAGGAGTGTGTGGAGGTCTGTCCCACTGATGTCTATGAGATGCAGGATGGTAAGTCCGTGCCGGTCAACGCCGAGGAGTGTCTCGGTTGTGAGAGTTGTGTCGAGGTGTGTGATCAGGAGGCCATAACCGTCACGGAAACGTAAGAAACACTTCCTGTCGTTTGAAAAAGCCATTTCAAATCCCCTCTACCCCCTCTTGTAGGGTTGGGTAGGGGGGATTTTTCTTCACCAAAGGGGAATGCAGGGAAATGAAAAAGACTGGGAGATCTTCGGAAACTTTCGAAAACCGGCTTATGAGAGGCTGATGTAAAATGTCCATATGCAAGGCTTCCGAATTCCCGAGGAATGAGGCGTACCGAGAAGTACGCCGCAGTGACTTGCCCTGTTAAATCGGCTACGCCGTCTCGCAAAGCGAGAATTTAACAGGGCGGGGGATGAGGGTAACGCAGCCCTTCGACTTCGCTCAGGACCGTGAGCCTGTCGAACGGCTTGTCGAATGGCAAATGAGCGTTTTCCGACAGCCGTTAAAGAAAAAAGCCGCTCTCTGAGGAGAGCGGCTTTTCTGTTGGATTATTTAGGTATCTTAATTTTCTTGATGGCAATCACTGCATTTCTTAAAAGGAGCATTCTTGCTCGAATCCTGCTCCACGATCTTCTTATGACAATTTTTACAGTTTTTATGGTAGGCCAAATTAAGTTTGAGCACCTTGCCCTCTTTTTTCAACGGACTGTGGCACTTACCACATTTCTCTATGGGATCGCCTTTCTTCAAGATATTCTTGCCATTTTCGTACTTATGGTGGCATTCGAGGCAATTCACCTTGTATTCTTCAGCATGTTTCTTGTGGCTGAGTTTTACCGGCCCCTTCTTATCAGTCTTATAGCCCTCATTACTAATCGTGACCTCATCGGGCACATCCGCAGCCGTAAGCACACCAACACCAAGAAACATCAGGCCAGCGAGAACCATGACCCCCAGATTCCAGATTCCCTTTTTCATCAGTGTCTTCCCTCCTTTTTCAAATTAATTCGATAACTTACACTCGTTTTTTTAAAACGAGGTGACTGCCGTATGCCTTGATTTTGCCCGAATGCAATATAGTAAAGGCTAATAAGGCTTGTCAAGCGATAATATTGTCAAGAATCCCCCAGCTTTTCATCAAGGTCGGTGAGCATTTGACGCAAAAATATCAGCGTTTCAAGGGCTTCCTCTTCGTCTATTTTTTGAATGGCGAAACCTGCATGTACAATGACATAGTCTCCCACCTTCGCATCCTCCTGCAAAAGTAGGCTCACTTCTCGCTGGGTGCCCTCAATATCGATGGTGCCCATATTATTCTTAATTCTAACAATCTTGGCAGGTATGCCCAGACACATGCCCTAGTTCTCCTCTAGACCGACAATGAACGCCAAGGCGATCGAGTTCTTTGAGTACCATGTCAACCAGAGCGTCTATTCTTTCCTGAACCACAGGCGTCAATTCTATGCTCAGGTTTTCAATGTCTTGGGGTTCAACGCCCAGTATGACAGTTTCGGGGACCTTATCAAGGACCTGACATGAAGTTAATGTTTCCAAAAAATCCACCTGATGGAGCGAATTTTTGGCGAGAATACGTTTCGGAACTTGATCTCCCTCTAACCGATAGAGGAACCCGGGTTCCCTTCCATTCTTTATGGCATCAACTACGATGAGATGGTCCGCCTCTGAGATAACGCCGAGAAGAGACAGACCCAGGACCCCTCCATCTAAAACAGATACGTTATCGGGAAACGCATATCGCTCCTGCATTCTTTCAATAACACGGATACCCACTCCCTCATCCGTGAGAAGAATGTTGCCGACCCCCAAGACCAAAATCTGTTCTGAAGCCATGATGAGCAGAATCTCGACTAAAATGTAGGCTTGGTGAATAAATTCACAAAAACAGAACTATCATAGTATCGAGCTTGAAACAAGGGAAATGATTCTAATCCTTATACGCCTTCACACGATTTTGCCCAAGCGCCTGGGCCTGTTGGAGTGCCTTGGATGCCATCTCCATGATATCATTAGGCCTGTAATCCTGTTCACCGCCAAAAGAAACAAAACCAATGCTGACGGAGATGTGCAGGGATGAAGCATGGCTTTCGAAGCTGTGTTCGGACAGGTCTTGCCTGAGGCGCTCACACACGCTTTGGGCTTGGGCCGCGGGGCTGTTGGCGAGCATAACGGCAAACTGTTGCCCGCCGTAACGACAGGCCTGGTCACTACTCCTCACATGCCTCAGAACAAACTGGGCCACTTCCGACAATATTCGGTCTCCTGTTTCAGGACCATACGTCACATCGATGCCTTTGAAGTTGTCCAGGTCCATCAGAAAGACTGAGAGAGCCGTATTATATCTTTTGCTTCTCGCCACTTCTTTTTCCAACACGTCCATAAAGGAAGCCCGGTTCTGAAGTCCGGTCAGGGAATCAGTTGTGGTGACATCTGACAAGCATTGGGTGGTAAATTCCAGCTTATCACAAATGATGGACATGAGATTAAAGAAGAATTTATGTGCCGTTGGGGGATACAGCCATTGCAGCCGCTTGATCATTCTGTCATTAATCCGCAGCAGTTCAGTCATAGTGGTAGAGATGACGGTCGCAGATCTTCTGCAGGACCGCAGCATGCCCATCTCTCCCACCACGTCACCAACCCCCAGGGTCCGGATGAGCAATTTGTTGTCATGGATACCTTCAGGATCCACATCATCCTGAGGATCTAACACTTCCAGTTGCCCTGAAATAATGGCAAACATGGAATCGCTTGTCTCACCTTTCCTGAATAAGACCTCTCCTTTTTCATACGTCCTTAGCGTCCCGGCCAGTAGGATGTAGTGAACTTGGGTGCTTGAAAGACCGCTGAAAAGGGGTATGCCCTTTTCAGGATCCTTACCCAGTTTTAGCCTTACCAAATCCCACAGGGTCACCAGCTCCACGTGCGTCATCAATGATGGAAGGATAATCAAATCCCCCACCAGTGCAGATGCCATTGTAATAACCATCATCAAACCGAAAACGGCTGTGGGTTTGAAGTGGGAGAATATCAATATGGCAAATCCTAGTCCGATGGTGAAGGTGGTAAAAACAATAGGTTTGCCCACGTTTAGAATGGTATCCTGAAGCGCCCGCTTCTTATCCAGGTCCTTCTTGAACTCGCGGTTGTATCTGACCAGGTAATGGATTGTGTCATCAACAACCAACCCGATAGCGATGCTCGCAACGAGACTGGTGGCAACAGAGAGCTCAATGCCCAGCCAACCCATGAGTCCAAAGTTGACAATAATAGGAAAACAATTTGGTACGATGGCAATCAGACCTACTTTGCCAGACAGAAAAAGTAAGAACATGATGCCGAAGATGAGGACCAGGGTAAGCGAGAGGCTTTTCACCAGACCTTCTGTAAGAATATGGCTGCTCTCAGATATGACAATGCCGAATCCCGTAACTTGAAAACCGAAATCCTTTGAGAAGGTCTCTCGAAGACGATCCTCTATTGTTTTCCTGATTCGCAAGAAGTCACTGGAGCTGGAGATATGCGTTCTTATAAGAATATTGACCTTTGAGAGATCTTGAGCCATGAACCTTTCAAAGGTGTCTTGCCCCAACATGCTCTTATAGCTGTTCATCAACATGCGGACTTCGAAAGGTTCCTCTGGCATGGCATAGTATTTTTGCTCGTATTGATTCGAGGCATAGTTGACCAATTTAAGGTAGTCGGCAAAGGAGATGGTTTTGTCCACCCCCTGTAGCGTATTCAGAAAGTCCTGAACGCGGATAATCTCATTTAGGTGTTCAGGATTCTCGAAATAGTCCTCTGTCCTGCTGTCCAAGACCACATTGATGGGGAAACTCCCCGCCATATCCTGATAAATGTCGTGAAAGTGTTGGCTGATAGTCGTATCTTTCTTAAAAAAGCCAACAGGGTTGGTTTCCACCCTGATTTGAAAAATGCCCGCCAGCCCAATGACGGCAATAAGCGCAACGATGGGAAGCGTCACCTTTTGATAACGGAGGTTTATCTGAGTAATTTTTTGCAGGAGTCCGTAAAGAAGATCTTTTTTCAATAGATGACGCTTTGCTTTTTTCTGGGGGAAAGGAAGTAGGGCGAATACGGCTGGCAAGAATACGAGCATGATGAGCAACATGATCCAGATCCCGAAACAGGAGAAGATGGCAAATTCTCTGATTGCAGAAATCCTGTTCAGGAGGAGTGATCCCAGACCGATGGAAGTGGTGACCACGGCCAATGAGGTGGGAAATCCAATCCGTAGAAAGCATTGATAAGACGCTTCCTTCCGGGAATCGGTCCGTTCGATTTGGGCAAAATACTCCGGAAAGATATACATGCAGTAGGCGGTGCCAACGGCAATCAAAAAGATGGGCACGATCATGGTGAGCATGGCAAGGGGAGTTTGGGTGAATCCCATCAGGCCGAACGTCCAGATCAGTCCCATGAGCACGGAACCGACTGGGATCAATATGCCTCGAAGGTTCCTGAAAAAGAAGAAGAGAACACAGGCTATGATAAGAAATGTAAAAGGTGGCAGCCTTATAAAGTCTTGTTGTGTATAGGTTGCTAAGGCCTTAGAAACAAGGGGCATGCCGATCTGGTATAGTGATAGTCCTTTCTTCTGCTCATCAATGATCACCTCTACAGACTCGATGACTTGATCTTTTTCCTTCGTGTCCTCCAGAATTAGCGTTATGACCGCGGTTTTCTTATCGACTGAAATGAGATTCTTGGGAAATAAATCAATGGGAATAATGATCTTTTCAAAATCGGCAAGACTCCACTTGCCGGTCGCATCCATATCCTTTTTGATAAAGGGCAGGCTTATAACCCTTCTGACCCCCTCTATCTTGGAACACGTCTCTGAAAGGTGCGTGATCTCTTGAAAGGTATCCTTCTCAAAGATGTTTTTGGCTTTGGCCACCACGAGAATGATTTCTTCCGTACCGAATTCCTTCTTAAAGGACTGGTAACGAAGGTTTTCAGTAAGGTCTTCAATGGCCATATCGTAGATGGAGGTGCGGAAGTGCAGCTTGGGGAGCTGCGAGGCAAAGAGAAGGGTAACTAGGAATAAGAGGATGATAACCTGGAGAGGATGGTCGACGATAAATCTGAGCCCGTTCCTGGTGCTGATGACTTTAGATAGGCGCGCCACAGCCTTCGCTCCAACAAGTAGGGGAAAATAGGAGCCCCTCAGCTCCACGGAAGGGGAGACTGAGGGGCAATCGAATCATGGTTATTCTAGAGCGCCTTGATCTTATAGACCTGATTGGAATCAGGATCTATGACATGAACGCCACAGGCGATACAGGGATCAAAAGAGTGTACCGTTCTAAGGACCTCTAGCGGTCGTTTAGGGTCTGCAACAGGTGTCCCGATCAAGGCTTCCTCCACGGGACCCAATTTGCCTTTGGCATCTCTGGGACCAAGGTTCCAGGTGGAGGGTACGACGTATTGGTAATTGCCGATCTTCGTGTTTTCGATCTGGATCCAGTGACCCAGGGAGCCCCTCGGGACGTCGTTCAGTCCCACGCCCATGCCAGTCTTGGGCATGTCCCAAGACGCATAGGTCTTGTCGTTGCCCTTTTTCAGGTTCCCCACCAGTTCCAGGACCCATTCTTCCATGGCTTGGCCGATGACAAGGGTCTCAAGGCCGCGGGCAGCCGTCCGACCCAGGGTAGAGAACAAGGCGGTGACAGGAATATCCAGTTGCCCCAGCGTCCCATTGACAGCATTCTGGATATCTTTGTGCCCCCTCGCATAGGCCACCAAGACCCTTGCAAGCGGTCCCACCTCGCAGGAGGCGTCCTCATATCGCGGCGCTTTGACCCAGGAGTACTTTTCCTTGGTATTGTAGGGACCATGTTGGGGTTTCGTCTCACCCTCGAATGGGTGCCTGTCCTTTCCCCCCTCGTACCAGGAACGGGCCACATGCTCTGTGACCTTTTTCTGCTCAGCCATCTTGATGCCCTTGAGATTCCTGTTCAAGATCACCCCTCGAGGCATGAAGAGGCTCTCGGGTTCTTTCTCACTCAGTGGGAACTCGCCCCAGGCATGGAAATTGGTGGTCCCCCCAATGGCTCCCCAGTCCTTATAGAAGGAGGCCACAGCGACCAGGTCTGGAATATATACGTCTTTGATGAAATCCTGGGTCTCTTTCCAGACGTAGAGAAACTCGGCGATCCGATCCGGTGTCAGATCTTTTACGCAGGTGACGCCCCCGACCACAAAGGACTGGAGGTGGGGATTCTTGGCACCGAATATGGCGTGCATGCGGGCCGCCTTGGCCTGAAGACGTAACGCCTCAATATAGTGGGCGGCCGCCATCAGGTTGGCCTCGGGCGGGAGTTTATACGCGGGGTGCCCCCAGTAACCATTGGTAAACGGGCCTAATTGGCCACTGTCCACAAAGGTTTTGATCCTCTGCTTTACATTCTTAAAATAGACGGCCCCACCCCAGGGCGCGTTACTCACGGTGTCCGCCAAAGCGGCCGTCTTTTTGGGATCGGCCTTAAGGGCGCTAACCACATCCACCCAGTCCAGAGCGTGAAGATGATAGAAATGAACAATATGGTCATGCTGAAACTGGGATCCCATCATGAGGTTTCTGATGATACGCGCATTGTCGGGGATCTTGACCCCTACCGCATTTTCCACTGCCCTCACCGAGGACAGGTAATGGACCATCGTTCAGACGCCTCATGTACGCTGACAGAAGAGCGGGGCATCTCGTGGATCACGTCCTTGCAGGATAAGCTCAATTCCCCGGAACATCTGTCCAGAGCTCCAGGCATTTACCACTTTACCTCCAGCCACCTCCACCTCAATCCTCAGGTGGCCTTCTATCCTGGTAATAGGATCTATCACTATTTTCTTGGCCATTTCCTCTCCTCCCTTTTCTTTCTGTTGCAGGACATGGATTCAAGATCAATCTGCCACTTAGGTCTTTTGTTCGAAGAAGGGTGTCATTTTGTCCCAGAAGCCCGGCTCGCTGCAGCCGATGCAGGGATGTCCTGCCTCTATGGGCCAGCTGGTGCCATCGTTAAACTTCGCAATGGGGCAATTGTTGTAAGTGTCCGGCCCCTTGCACCCCATCATATAGAGACAGTAACCCAACTTAGCCTCCTTAGAGCCGAACTTCAGCACGAATTCGTCATTCTCATAGTGGCCCCTTCTCGGGCACTGATCATGAATCGTCTGTCCGTAAGCGAAGAGAGGCCTCCCCAGATCGTCTAGTTCGGGAAGCTTACCGAGTAATAGATAGTTAACAATCGTGCCGACCAGGTTTACAGGGTTTGGCGGACAACCAGAGATATTGACGACCTTCATGCCGAGGGCATCCCCAACCCCTTTGTAGCCACCCGGATTGGGAGCAGCCGCCTGAATCCCACCAAAGGTGGCACAACTGCCATGAGCGATGACTGCCGCAGCCTTGGGACACACATCCCGTGCGATCTCCAGAAAGGTGCGGCCGGCAATCTTGCCGTAGGCACCATCATATTTTGTGGCAATGGCGCCCTCCACCAAACAGATGAATTTCCCGTTGTGCTTTTTCACGGCTGCATGGAGGTTATCCTCCATCTGGCGGCCCGCTGCCGCAAAGATAGTCTCATGATATTCGATGGATAAGATTTCCAGAACCAGTTCATCAATCCATGGATACATGGTCCTCAGGAGGGCTTCAGAGCAGCCCGTGCACTCACCAAAGTGTAGCACGATCACGGGTGGGCGCTGCTTGGGTGCTGCGAAGACCTCCGCCACCTTGGGGATAAATGATGAAGATAGCCCCATGGTAGCGGTCAGAAATCCGCAGTATTTCATGAAGTCCCTTCGTGAGATCCCCTTTTGCGATAGCCTGTCGTAAAAGTCTTTCTCTTCGTTCATTGGCACCTCCTGACAAGGGTTCACGGTTCATCCACCTTTGAGATATACGAGTTAAGTATAAAGGAGAAAAAGATGCATTTGTCAATCGTTTTATGATAGAGCAGATAAATCAAAGCAACCATTTGAAAAAACGAAGAAATTCTCTCTAATTCTTCGTAAACTTAGAGGGTCAAAGGGATCCTCGGGGTGCTGAATGAGTGAGCAAGGTAATACTTTAGGCGTTTAGAAAGCCCTTGGGCTAACCGGCATTCTCTGGAGGGGCCAAAAAATTTGCCCGCTGCCCTTAAGTATGGCGCACAAAGCGGGATAGCTCTGATCGCCCTGTTCTGTCAGCATTGAACTTGGCTTGGTCACCATTTGGATGGCCTGTGTGCGCAGGCGTCAGGGCAAGGGAGTCCTTGGAGCGAACTCTGTGGAGAAGGCATGGTTTTTGGCAACTCCAGAGAACCCCGCTCAGCCCATCAAGAGTTTTTACACGTCTGTTTGAAAGGGCTAAAATGTTACTGAGCAACGGGTTGCCGTCTTTTTCGGACATTGGGTATCACACGTGTTTGAAATTTAATATTCCCTAGGATATGAATTGAGGATAAAGGTTCTTCCTATGAATGTCTTGCTCTTATACGCGGATAAGTACTACCTGATAAAACAGGTCTATCCTTTCGGCTTGGACCTGATTGCCAATGATTTACGCCAGTACGGGCATAGGGTCACTCTGGATTATCCCTTTTTGCCGGACAAAGAGGTTGAAACCAATTTCGCCAAAACACTCGAGGAGACAGATCCGGATGTCATTGGGATCGGTATCAGAAACCTGGATACCTGTATGTCCTGCGAGGCGTATGGTGATTTTCAGGGTCATGATTGTAAAACCTTCTACTTTCTCCCTGCCATCAAGGGGATTGTTGATATGATTAAGAAAAGAAGGGCGAAAATGCCCATTGTCGTGGGGGGCGGGGCCTTTACCATCTCACCAGTGGCCATCCTGAAATACCTGGGACTTGAATATGGAATTGTAGGAGAGGGAGAGGGGCCTTTTCGCCAATTTCTGGAGGTTTTTCCTGATAAGGGCAAGATATCTAAGATACCCAATATGGTCCATTTCAAGGGGAAGTTTGTGGTTAATAGTAGGCAGACCCATCGCTTCAGCCAAGGTCAAGAGGTAAAGGAGAGGGAGAGTAAATTCAACTATGCCTATGAAACCGTAGGATTGCCTGTACAGGTGAAACGGGGGTGTAATCAGAATTGTAGCTACTGTGTGGAACCCCTCATAGAAGGCAGGAAATTTGCTTTTCGACCCACGGATGCGGTTGTGGATGAATTGAAGGCTGTGTTCGAGAAACATGAAGATATTCGAACTATTTTTTTTGTGGATACAGAGTTTAACGTTCCAGACCAGCAATATCCCACGACGTTGGCCAAGAAGATTATCAGGGAGGGTTTGCATGAGTATTTTCGTTTCTCTACCCAAGTATTACCCCGTCCCTTTGATGCCGATTTTGCGAAGATGCTTTCTGAGGCAGGCTTTTCCTTAATTCTTACCAGTGACAGCTTTGCTGACGGGGTCCTGAAAAAGAACCAGGCCTCCTATCGTCAGGAGGATGTGGTCAGAACACTGGAGCTCTGTGAGGAGCACGGCATAGATTGTACGGTTGCCATGATATTTGGTCTTCCTGGTGAGACATATGCAACAATTGATCACAGCATTGGCCTTATGCATAAATATCCTCCCGGTTTATTGAGACGTTACGAATATACTATTGGGGGCAGGATCTATCAGGGTACCCCATTGTGTCGTTTCATTGAGACAACGGGGGAAGAGAAAAATCTATACGGGAAGAGGTCTGAAGGTTTTGTTGAACCCTGCTATTTCTGTGGTCCTGAGAGCCCAGTGAAACTGAAAGAATATATACAGAAAGCCCTTCCTCATCACATGATGTATCAAAACGGTTATGATGAAACTCGATTTGGAACTCTGGCGTTAAGCTATCTTATTGATCAACGGAGATGGGAAGAGGCCACATCTCTTTTCCTGGGAAGCACTCTCCGGGTCCGCTCCTCCATTTATGACTACTTCTTTAGAAAATCGACTGACGCGGGAAGAAGGGAAGTTGCCGAGGCGGTATCTGTAAATCTCTTGGAGGGAATAGGGGGAAGTGATGAGACAAAAGAATATGGGGAGCAGGCAGAGGTGATCAGATACTACCTGAGTCTACTCAGATAAGCTGGGGATTTTGTAGAAAGGAATTTCAGATTCCAAAGCCCAAATTTCCAAATCTTTGATATGTAGGCATTGAGATTTCATTTGGAATTTGGAAGCTGACATTTGGGTTTTAGGGCCGTCTCTGAACCGAAAACTATTTGAATCCATGTTTGTTGGCGAGTAGATCCAGGTGAAGGGTCGCCAGGTACTCCAGTTCCATGGGGGCGGCATCTTCGACGATCCTTTTGTCCACGGTCTTGACATACCTCTTGCACTTTCGGCAAAAATCGACCCGAAAGCCTTCCTCCTCTTCACTGTGAAAATACCCCAAACCTTTCTGCTCTTGGTTCTGACAGAAAGGACAATTGAGGCGGGGATGGGGCCATTCCTCACCACAGAGCTCACAGTGGAGATGTCTCTTTCCCGTCTTGTCAAAATAGGCCATATTGGGCTGGGAACCACAGAAGGGGCAGTAACCATGATCCCAGCCTGCCCTATCTATCTGTTCGGAAACTGAATTCCGAAGGGCCTGCAGCGAAGGCCTCACGGCGAGCTGGGCCAGAAATTGCAAAGTATTTGGGTCCAGATTCGTCTCCTTTCCCATCCTTGTGAGGTTCTCGTCATCTTTCTCAAGCACAGCCCTAAACAACTTACTTGCCCAGACGGAGTCCTTCTTGGATTTCTCCAGGGCCTTTTTCAGACCATCGGTATCCTCTCGCTTTGTGGTTGTTAAGTGATCCAAGAACTTAGACATCAGTGCTGAACTCGTCTCAAAGTCAAGGGGTAAATCATTCCGTGAGAAAAGGGGAAAGCCTTCCTCCTTCTTTACATCCTTTAACCGGCCTTCAACGTGTATCTTTCGAGGCTGAGGCTCCACCTCACCCATGAGGCCCACCAGTTCACGATAGGAAACAAGGGCATCTTTGGACACAGGCCGCTGTGCAATGAGTCGGTCAATGTGTTCTAAAAGATCACCTTTCATAAGTGTTCTCCCGTTTACTTTACTGTCCATTGCAAGTGGTCAGTGGCCCGTTGTCAAGACACAAAAAAGCGACGGACAACAAACCACCGACCATCTGTGGTGGAACTATGCTTCATACCCATCTCGTGGGCAAGAAAAAATAAAGGGGGTCCCTTCAGGGTGACCCCCTCTAGTTCTTGAAGGTTTATAAACAAAGCGCTGCTTTAGCCTACCAGTTTATGCAACAGATTCCACTCTTGAGAGAGTTCCCTCAAGGACTTGCCGATCTTCTTGAGGGCCATCTTTCGGTCCATAACCCCTGGGAACCTATCTACGCTGGCATATTGATGATATTTGCCAGGATCGTCAGCCAGCAGATAAAAGCACCTGAGGTCATCGAGCCCTGTAACCACAGCCTTAGGAAACCTGGATTTCGCATCAGCCAGATGCTGCTTGGCCAAGGAAACCATTTTATCCCTGTCGCCATAATTCATAGCCCCTGTGGGGCAGGTCTTCACGCAGGCAGGTTGAAGGCCGTTGTTGACCCTGTCCACGCACATGGTGCACTTGGACATATAGCCGGTGCCCTTTTCCGCTCGAGGGATGTTAAACGGACAGGCATCGATAATGTCTTGGGCTTTGGCCTTCCTCAGCTTATCCGTGTACAGGACCGCACCGGTTAGGCTGTCAGTGACAATCCCGCCAGGGGCATCATCTTCGGCCGCCTCCTTACAGGGCGGTTCCACGCAATGGCGGCACTGGTCCGGAAAGAAGTACCAGCGCGGTTTGCCATCAGGCCCCAGGCTTTCCGTAAAACGAACCAGTTTATAGGTATAGAAGGAGAGGTCCTTGGGGTTCTGGTAGCTTCCCCATTGCTCCGTCTTGGTGGCTGGCAGTTGGTTCCACTGCTTGCAGGCAATCTGACAGCCCCGGCATGCTGTACACAAGGTCGTATCAATAAAAAACGCGTTTCCACTCATCAGATCACCTCCCTTCTATGCCTTTCTAATGTTGACCATAAAGGCCTTGGTTTCAGGAATCCTGGTATTCGCATCACCCGTTGACGGGGTCAACAGGTTCGCAGAATCGCCGCCACCCTCGGGGTAGACCCATCCGTAATGCCATGGGAGTCCCACTTGGTGAACAAGGTTCCCTCCCTCGACTGTCTTGCCACCGATCCTGAAGGGACGGAAGCGGTGAGTCACCATGGCCACAGCCTCTACCTTGCCTCGTGCTGATTCCACAATGACCATTTCACCGTTCTTGATTCCCTTCAGCTTGGCCAGTTCATGGCTCATCTCAACGAAGAGCTGGGGATGGGATTCCAACAACCAGGGTTGCCACCGCGTCATAACCCCTGTCTGCCAATGCTCGCTGACCCGGTAGGTGGTGCCCACAAACGGATACCTGGGGTCGCATGTCTTGTAGACATCCGCATCGGTCCCGTATCTGGCTGCGATCGGATTGATCAGCTGACTGGACATCAGATTCTTCTCCACCGGGCACTCTATGGGTTCATAGTGCTCAGGGAACGGT
>JASFEQ010000020.1:0-23384 GCA_050124735.1 Desulfobacteraceae bacterium
CGCGCAACCTCAGCTGTTGACCCAACAGGGTAAAGACGCCCTTAATCGGCTCATTTATATAAACCCTCCCTTTTTCTATCTCGGTTTTTCGACCAAATTCCCGCAAGTGATTGATGATATGCACCGCACGGTCCACCTGTTCCTTCATATGTCTGGAAACCTCGGGCATATCGTCCCAACCTTTACCACCCTGTTCAACCACATTGTGAATAAGATCAGCCCCTATCTGTATGGCACTGAGGGGTTGATTAAGCTCATGGGCTAAGGCTGAAGCCATTTCCCCGAGGGTTGACATCTTGCTGGCCTGAATGAGCTGGGACTCCTTTGCCAGACTTTCTGTAATATCTACGGTCACTGCCACAATGCCGAATTCCCTGCCACGTCTGATCTGAATGGCATACACATTCACATAAAAAGGGATACCAGCCTTCTTATAGTGCCCGATGTTCGGATAGACGCTGCTCAGTGTGGAGGGTTCATCATCTTTGCTGGACAGAACGCCCTCACGGTACTGGTAAGCACCCAACGCCATGAATGACTTCCCGATCAATTCCTCCCTTTCATAGCCGTAGATCTCCAGGGCGCGCTCGTTCACATCCAAGATATTATAGGACCCCTGCTCCAGAATGAAAATTGAATTCGGTGTTGAATCAAAAATCGTCCGGTATTTTCCCTCCGACTCTCTTAGTTGGGCCTCCGATGCCATAAGTGCCTCTTCTGCCCTCCTGAGTTCCGCGATGCGCCGTTCTTCTATTTGAAAGATGTCCCAGAAAAGGTGCGCCGCTAAATGGTCAATTAAGTGGATATGCTCAGGCTTGTTTCGAGAGATTTCCCTGGTTACCTCTTCCAGGCCTGTCAGCTCGAGAATCATATTGAGTTCTTTGAGTTTGTAGAGATCACGGTAATCTTTGGTCGTAAAAATTCCCTTTTCCTGGGCGTAGCGGTAACCTACAGCCTCGGGATTGATATCTGAGACCCCAATGAGGTTCATCCTGAGCTGGCTGAGCTTTTCATCGAATATGACATCCATAATCGTCTTGCACCCAAGGCCGCCGCCAACGATGGCCACGTTAACCAACTTTTTAAGTTCCATACTCTAATCCCTTTTCAAAGATTTTCATATGGGACGCAATCGTCGAAACACTAACAGCTCAAGGGCTGCGCGCCAAGCCATTTTCTTCTCACCATGTCTGCTCTCTTTCGGTCTTATATCTTCGGCACAGCGAACTGGATTATTTTGCTCAATATGGTCTGATTATAGAAACCGATCAGAATAATAGCAAGCGCTACAGCAAGTGTAGGAATTAGCATGCTGAAGGGGGCTTCCTCTATTCTCATGGCACCACCACTGCTGTGAGCGTGTTCGCCATAGGACTCGTGAAAACCATACCCTATCTCTATAATTCTAAAAAAGAGAATGACGTTGATGAGACTGGATCCAAGAAGTGCTGCCACAAAGGCCCATTGTTCTGCAATTACGGCCCCCTGGATGAGATACCACTTACTGAAGAAACCACACGTGGGCGGCACCCCGATGATGGACAGAGCCCCAACCACGAATGCTGCCATAGTGAAGGGCATTTTCCGAAAAAGGCCCTTGAAATCAGATAGATTGTGACTTCTCACCTTATACATGATAATGCCAGCCACAGTAAAAAGCCCAGCCGTCATGACCGCATCGTTCAAAATGTGGAGAATGGCTCCCTTCATGGCTGTCGTGTTGGCAAGCCCGACACCGCCCAAAATGTACCCCACCTCTGCCACCACTATATAGCAGAGCATCCTCTTGAAATCCTTTTGGGCGAGGGCCATAATGGCCCCTGCGCAAATAGCAACAAAACCGGCCCAAACCATTATTTGGGTAATTGGCAGCATCTCAATCGAGAGGTGCGGCTTGAACACCGAGAACAGAATCCTGATCATCACGTAGAGGGATATCTTGGTCATCAACGGGGCAACCAGGGCGCTCACAGCTGACGGGGCCTTCGTATAGGCGTCTGGGAGCCACACGTGGACGGGAAAGAGGGCCATCTTAACGGCCAACCCTGCAAGGAGGAATGCGATGGCCGTCACAATGACTTTGGAATGGTACAACCCGGGCAGTATCTCCTGAACGTCTGCCATGTTGAGAGAACCCGTGGAGACATAAATATACCCAATCCCCAGAAGGTAAAAGCAGGCGCCGATGGTGCCCATGACGATGTACCTGAAACACGCCAAGGGCGCCCCATCCTCACCAATAGCGATGAGTGCGTATCCCGCCAGCGATGCAATCTCCAAGAAGACATAGAGGTTAAAGAGATCACCCGTTATAACGATGCCCAAGAAACCGGTGACCTGGAGCAAGAACACGGTGTAAAAGTAAACCGACCTTTGGGGGAGTTCCTGCTCCACACTCTCTTTCGAATAGATGGCCACAATCAAGCTGATCACGGAGATGACAATCAGCATCATGGCATTGAGATGATCCACCACATACTCGATCCCGAAAGGGGGTGGCCAGCCCCCCAGCTTATAGTGGATCGTGCCTCCATCAATGACCGCATACAGGGTGTCAATGGAGGCGATCGTACATACAAAAAGGGCCAAAACCATCCAGAAATAGCACAGACCTCTCCTCCACAGTCCAATGAGGGGACAAATAAAGGCTGCGATAAGCGGAATGACCACGATCAGGATCGGCGCCTGGGCTACCATCTTATCCGCCTCTCCTTATGCTCAATATGATTTCGTCTTCCTCCAATGTGTTGTATCTCCTGTAAACCATGATGGCCACTGCCAATGCGACGCCTAGGGTGGCCACCATGACCACGATGGCTGTGAGCATGAGCACATGGGGCAATGGATTGGCATATTGCATGGCATCGATGGCATGGCTGCCATGCTCTCCATGGGCATGTTCCAGGATGGGAACGGTCACATCCCCTTTTTTGACAGACGTGGAGATGTAAAAGAATATGATGGCCGATTGGAATATGTTCATACCGATGATCTTTTTGATCAGGTTCCTCTTTGCCATCATAGCATAAAAGCCTATCATCATGAGCCCAATGTACATCCAGTAGTTATAGTGACCAACGATGAAATCAGACACGTCTTCCTCCACAAGACATCTTTAAGTCACATAAAATCCGAAATCCGAATTTCGAAACCCGAAACGGTTCGACAAGCCGTTCGACAGGCTCACGGTCCTGAGCAGAGTCGAAGGACTCACCACCCTGAGCTAAGTCGAAGGGCAAATTCAAATTCCTATAGCCAGAGCGACACTCTATCTCTTGCGACGTCTCCTGAGCAATAAGATACACGCCATGCCCGCAGTGAATATGACCGTTGTCTCACCCAATGTATCGTAACCCCGATAATCGGCAAGCACGGAGGTGACCACATTTGGGGTGGCTGTCTGTTCGAGACTGTTATGGAGATAGTAAGGGGATACATGAGAGCTGGCGGGCGAATGGGGATCCCCCCACTTGGGCATATCCAGGGTACCATATATGAGTGCCACCCCTACAACTATTGCCGTTATGAGGCTTAAGGCTTTCAATCTTTTGACCTCCTTCTCGTCTTACTGACCGCTCCTATGCAGAGCACCGTTCCAATGCCTGCGCTCACAGAGGCCTCTGTGAAGGCAACATCAACAGCGGCCATCTCGGTCCAGAGAAGGCACATCAGGAAGCTATAAGCCCCCAGAATGATGACGGCACTCAATAGGTCTTTCACCGTGATCGCCGCTATGGCGCATATGAACACGAAGAGAACCAAGATCAAGTTGAATGGAAGAATCATTTCCCCCCTCCTTGCCCCACAGTGCCATCTTCCATCTCGAGCTCACATGTCCAGATCTCCTCACCACACCTGAAGGCTGCCCTTGAAATGGCGTGGGTGGCGGTGGGTTGAGCTAAGAACATGAAAACGGCAATGAAGACAATCTTCACGCTGGTCAAAGAAAACCCATGATATACAGCCAGGCCGGTCAGCGACAAAAGCACAGCCAGGGTGTCTCCTTTTCCGGTGGCGTGTAGCCTCGCAAAAAAATCAGGGAACCGCAGGAGACCTAATGTGGCCGTGGTAAAGAAGAAAAACCCGGCCAAAACAAGACATATTGAAATGACATCCGTGATTAGCATGACACTTCTCCAGATCTCTCAAGATACTTGGCCAGCACCAGGCAGCCAATAAAATTCAACAGGGCATAGACCATGCTGATGTCTATGAACATTTCTACCCTCCCATAAATAACGCCCATGAGAAGTAGGATAATTAACGTCTTGGTTCCAATGGCAGAGATGCCGGCTGCCCTATTCAGGACACCCGGTCCGCAGGTGGCCCTGTAGAGACAGAATAAAACCAGGACGCACATTCCCACACCAATAATCAAGAAGAAGTTGGCCATTTTTCACTCCCTTCATCCTCATCTGTTTCACCCACGGTGAAGATGGCAAAAAAGATGGTACACATTACAGCCATAACGGCCAGGGCAACCCCGATCTCAACACCTAAGATCCCCAAGGATCTTGCCTCTGCCGAATTGACCCCCAGTATTTTGCTCAGTTTCCCATAGTCCAGATAGTTTCCCCCCAGAATCAGACAGAGGACTCCTATACCACCATAAATGAAGACACCAACACTGCTAATGGCGCCGGCCATTTTCTCGGACATCCGCCTCCTCGTTTGCTCTAAGCCGTGGCTGATGACCAACAAGACAAAGCCTGCCGCCAAAATCACCCCCCCTTGAAAACCGCCGCCCGGGCTGTGATGCCCATGCATGACCACATAGAGGGCGTAAACCACAATAAAGGGCATAAGGATTCTGGCCAGCGTCTTGATGATGACGTCGTCGCTTTCACGTATCATGTGTGTCTCCTTTGTTAAGTGCCTAAAGTGTACTAGAGTGTCTAAAGTTCAAGGGCTAAAATAGATCCCTGGCTTTTTCATTCTCAACTTTAGGTCACTTTAGGCACTTCAGGCATTTTGGCTCACTTCTCTCTTTAGATCCTAAGTGATCCATAAATGTGCGCCGCGTCCAGGACATCCTGAACATAGAGGTGATCCGCCTCCATAAATATATGCGCTATCCGGTCCTCCATCTCACCGGCGTTCAGATCATCAGCGACTTTCTGGCTCAAGGCATGCACATAAAAGACGCCGTCCTTGATGTCCATAGTAATGGTGCCAGGGGTGAGAGTAATGGAGTTGGCTAGGGTTACATTAGAGATATCTGTTTCCAATTTTGTCTTAAACGTCACGACCTGAGGGGTGATTGGCAGCTTGGGGCTCAATACGAGGGAGGCCACATGAATATTGGCCAATAGAATTTGATATAAAAGCCAGGGGATGTACTTGATAAACCGCCAGGCCACAGTACGTACATCGCCAACCCTCACATTGACAAACAGCAAATCATGGAACAGGTATCCGGCTAAGGCTGAACAGATCGCCCCGAGGGTGAGGTGAAAAAGGTCGAACTTCCCTGAGAGCAGAGCCCAGAAGGCAAACAGGATAAGCGCTGTCCCCACCGTGTTCTGAAATTGACTCTTTCTCTTTTGCGCACCTGTAAAGAGGGCCTGACAGGCCTTTTCCTCGAAGCATCGTGTCTCCTCACTCATGAGCTCCACCGTTGTGTCCAATATGCCTACGGCGTGACGCCTCGATTCTTCTAAAATCTTGAATGCGCTGTCGGTGGCCTCTATCAACAGAGTGACTTCCATGTGTAGCCTCCTATCTCAAATGCCAAGACGTTACACGTATGCTAGAGCACTAAAGAACTTTACTCACACTCTTGGAGTAGCGGAGTATTGGAGTAATGGAGTAGTGCATATTCCTTTTCCAATACTCCATTGCTCCATCACTCCATTACTCCATCTTTTGCCGCTGCCCAATGAACAATACGGGTATCTCCGCTTCCTCCGCTACCCGATAAGAGCAACTCCTGCGTATAATCTCCTGCATGGGGGATTTGCATGAAGTTCCCATAACAATGGCAGTGGCATCATAATCCGTGGCTGCCAACAATATCTCTTCGTGCGGTTTACCGGCATAGATGTGCGCTTCAGCATCGATCCCTTCATCCAGGAAGATCCTGCGTGTTTCTGTAATCCTCTGTCTAAGGCTCCGCAGCTCTCTTACGGATAACTTCTTGTGAATCACATTGACGATCTCCAGCGTTTCGATGATCTCTTTCAAATTCAAGAGATACTTCAGGACGCTTTCTGAGACAGGAGACCAATCTGTGGCATAAATGACGTGCTGAAACACGCCCTTCTCTAAGGGCCCTGACGGGTGCGTTTCTTGGTTCAGCAGGATGACGGGCACAGGAGAGGACCGAAGCAGTTTTTTTATAAGAGAGCCTCTCAACACCTTCCTGTGCCTTCGATTCAAGCTCGCTGCGATCATGGAGGGGGCCTCTTGACGTGCCGCATCTAATATTCTGGACAAGACTGGACCCTCTCCTGGCAAAGCCCGGGCCTTCACTCCATAGTCTTCCACTCTTTTGTCCCAATCCTCAATTCCACTTGGGTTCAAAAATATGACTTCCTCAAGACCCAATTTTCGGAGGACCATCAGTTGATCCACGTCCTCAAAACGGGGGCTATTCATATCCGTCACATAGATTAGTTTCTTTATCTGCATAGCTCTGTATTGGTTAGCCGAGGATTTTTTTCACAACGTCTGCAAGATACTCCGGTTTGGCCGGTTTTTCCACGTAGGCCTCTGGCTCGGGGACAGTTTCACCCTCTATCTCTGCTCGAGCCGCCTGGGTCCTAAGAAAGGTCCTTCTGGCTATCCCCGAATAGATAACCACCGGGATTTCTTTTAAGGCGTCGGTCGTCTTAATTTCACGATACATTCTGATTCCACTCTGCTTTGGCATTAAGATATCCATGATAACCAGATCCGGTCTGTCTTGTCTGATCATATCCAGGGCCTCTTCACCATTTCTGGCGACGACGGGCAAAAAACCGCTCTCTTTCAGCACCGTAGAAACGAATTCTATGACATCATCTTCATCTTCAACAATGAGGATCCTTTTCTCCATTCCTTTATCCTCCCAGCATTATTTCCCGCATCCTGTGTTAGCCCAAGAAGACAAATATAATAAAAAGAGAAACGAGAAATATAAGACTCAAAAACACCGGCAAACCCATGGGCCCGAGACTGGCCGTCTCTGGCGTGGTCTGCTTTCTGAATTCCTCTATCGCTTGCTGCCCCTTGCCCCTTACTTTCAAATAGGAAACGGCCAGGGTGCTAATCGGCTTTCTGCTCAATCCGGCAAACCTTTCCGGCAGGTTACGCACAAAAACCTGTTCGCAGATGTGTGCCACCCAGCTACACAGGCTGGTTATCCCTGCCATGACCCTGCTCAGGCCTTTTCGGTAGAACCAGTCCGTGTCAAGGTTAATAGCCCTCATTTCCGCCGGGTAATATCCGGACAGGATGAGAAGACAAAAGGCCAAGGCACCGAACATGAGCAACTGCAACTGACCGACCACATGGGCCGCGGTGTATGGAACGTAATGCACGGGGTAAGGAAGTATGTCATAAAGAGGCCGTGGAAAGACCGCAATGGCCACACACAAGAAGGCCGCAATCCCCATCGCTAAGATCATATTAAGTGGCGGTTCTTTTGTCCTTATGCCGGAATCTTCCGCAAAAAAAGTAAAGAAGGGGACTTTTATCCCTGCATGATGAAAGACACCTGCCGACGCAAACTGCAAGATGAGCCATATGATGGTCAGCTTTTCATGAGATGACGCGCTCACAATCATGGACTTGCTTACAAAGCCGCTGAAGAGAGGGAATGCGGAGATGGATGCAGCTCCGATCATGCAGAAGAGGCACGTTAAAGGCATGGTCTTGTATAGACCGCCCAGATCTGTGCACCGTATCTTTCCGGTCATATGCAGCACAGAGCCTGCTGCCATGAAAAGAAGGGCCTTGTACAGGATATGGCAAAAGGCATGGGAAACCGCCCCGTTTATGGCCAGATGCGTCCCTATCCCTATACCGCACATCATGAATCCCACCTGGTTAATGAGGCTGTAAGAGAGGACCCGCCTGATGTCATTCTCGAGCACAGCATAGAAAATGGGAAAGGCTGTCATGAGAGCCCCCAACCAGATGAGAAGCTCGGTACCCGGAAATGTCCTTGCCATGACATATACAGCGCTCTTGGTGGTGAGAGCGCTCATGAAGACTGCACCCGTAACGGTTGCCTCAGGATAGGCGTCCTGGAGCCAAGGATGCAGAGGCGGGATAGCCGCGTTAAGTGCAATCCCTATGAATATGAGATAGGATGCCGTTCCACTCAACCCAATGTATTCAAACTCAGCAGTGCCTGTTTGTTGGATATAGAAGACAATCCCTGCAAGCAGGCAGAGACCCCCAAAAATATGGACCAGGATATATCTGATGGCCGCAGCCTGAGAGGCCTTTGTCCTGCGTGCCAGAATAAGGAATGTGGAAGCTATGGCCAACAGCTCCCAAAACAGGTACAGCGTGAGGAAATCTCCAGCAAAAGTGATGCCAAGCGCGCCTCCAGCATACAGGAGCGCAGCCACGTGCTGCAGATCATCATCAACTTTCAGGGCAAAAAGGACCCCGATGAAAGTTATTATCGTGAATATGTAACCAAAGACCATGCTGAGCCTGTCCACCCTGCCAAAGATAAGGCTATAGTCCAGGACTTTGACGATCCAGTACGTCCCTTCGGGCATATTGAGAAGGGTGATGAAAACAAAAGAGGGCAGGAGCAACATATAGGCAGGTTTGAGCCTTCCTCTTATGAAAGGGACAAAAAGGGCTCCAACAATCAATATGGCAGATGGCGGGATCAGGCTAGTCATAATAGTCTTCGTCTCTCTTGATCAATCGCCGCAACCCTTTTGCTATGAAGATGAGGAGCACGCAGGAGACGAATCCGTAGGTTGCATAGAATTCGGGAATACCCTCCCATGCAAAATCGGCGTGTTTGTGGATGAAAAAGTCGATGACAAGGAGAATGACCAAAGAGACATAAAAACCGCCCAGGAATCTCTTTGCATTCTGCGGTTTGTCAAAGATCTTCAGCTCCTTTTTCATTGTATACAGGCTCCTTCCATCAAATAAATGATACGAGAAAAATGATGGCGAGGTATAAAACAGCCACAGAAATCACGATGTGAAAGACCCTCCTGTATCCTGGCACAGGCTCATGGGACAAGATCACTTTTTCTTCCTCCATGGATTCACCCTCCTATTAGGCCTTCTACGGCCATGCGGGATAATCTAAAAAAAGGCTGCGGATAGAAAAAAAGCACAATGGAAGCCAAGGCCGTCACCACCGGTGGGACCACCGCCAGAATGGGGGCTTCTCTTATTCCTTCACCCCCGTCAGGATCTTCACTGCGATCGGGCTCTGCGAAGAATCCCTGGTACACGATGGGCAGGAAATATGCGGCGTTCAGTAATGAACTGGTCAAAAGAACGACCAATATGGGAATCTGCCCAGCCTCCAGGGATCCCAAAACCAGGTTCCACTTACTTATAAAACCGCCCAAAGGGGGGAGGCCGATAATGCTCAACGAGCCAATAAAAAAGGCCGTCATGGTCACCGGCATCCTTTTTCCCAGGCCTTTCATCTCACTGACGTTTTTCTTGCCCGTGGCCACAAGGATCGCCCCGGCACAGAAAAAGAGCGTGATTTTACCGAAACCATGCATCACAATATGAATGACGCCACCTGTCATTCCCTCTGGAGAAAGCAATGCGGCCCCTAAGATGATATAGGAAAGCTGGGCCACCGTGGAGTAGGCGAGCCTGGCCTTCAAATTGTCCTGAGCGAGCGCAAAAATGGAGCCCACAAGGATTGTGACAGAGACGAAATAGATGGTTAAGACGCCCAGATCCAGATCCTGCATCAGATCCACACCGTAGACATGAAAAATGATGCGCAGGACGCAAAAGACCCCTGCCTTTACCACAGCCACCGCGTGTAGCAAGGCACTCACTGGGGTTGGGGCCACCATGGCGGAAGGCAACCAGGAGTGCACAGGCATCACTGCCGCCTTTGCAATGCCCAGAAGGTAGAGCATGAACATGAGAATGAGTATGGCATCAGAAGCGGCTCCAGCCAGGATGCCCTGGTTGGAGAAGTCCAATGTGCCGGTGAATGTGTAAGTGAGGATAATGGCCGGAAGGAGTAGACCAATTGAAGTCCCCATGAGATAGGTCAGATATTTTCTCCCTCCAAAGCGCGCCTCAGGGTCCTGATGGTGGGTCACCAGAGAGTATGTGGACAGGGATAACATCTCATAGAAGAGGTACATGGTGAGAAGATTTCCTGCGAAGGCCACTCCGATTGCCGACGAAAGGGCGATGGCAAAGTAAGAGAAGTAACGGGTTTGAGAGTGCTCCCTCAGGGGACGCATGTATCCAATGGAATAGATGGATGTGACGATCCAGAGGGAAGAGGCAACCAGGGCGAAAAGCATGCCCAAAGGATCGACCCTAAACGCAATACCCACCCCAGGCAGCACGTCAACTAAATTGAAGACAAGGGTTTGGCCATTCAATACAAACGGAACCATTGAGCAGACGATGCTGAATTTGGAAAGGGCAATGAGGAGGGTCCAGAATTCCCTGAGGTTGGGTCTTTTGTGAGAGACGATAATCAGGAGTGTCCCGAAGAAGGAGACAGCTATGGCTAATAGGGGTCTAACAGAATGAATGGTTTCCATGACTTAGCCTTGAATACCATACAGGGAACGGGTGGTTATCCCCAAATTTCTTTGGCGCTATAGGGGTTGCGCCAACGCATTGATCCCGTGGCCCATTTACATCAACGGCTTTATAGAAGAAATTCTGTCCCGGGAAACTGGCAACTCAGCGTGAGTTAGTGATGTATTCTACAACGGTACACTAAATGTCAACCCTATTTTCAGCTAAGATATGGAATGGATCTCATATACTTTGGGATTGCGCCCAGTATGGTAATCTGTTTTCAGATCAACCACATAACATCGTGCAGCCAATTTTCTCAAAATCTGACCCAAATTTCTTTAATAAATCTTTTTTCCCCGTTTGTCTAATATTTTAGCTATCATAGCCCATCACCACATGGGGATGGCCCTACCTTCCTGTTGTTTGCTTCACGGTCCATTATTTTGTATTATCCATTACCATCAAAGGTGCTGAAAGGCAGCTTTGATGATAGCAAAATTCTGGTCACCACCAAAATCCTTCCAGATGGAAAGGAAACTTGTCGTATGGACATTGCGTTGCTAGGCACGGGGCTCATGGGCCGTCCCATGGCTGAGAGAATCCTCCAGGTCAGCCATAAACTGACTGTCTTTAACCGCACCCTTGAAAAGGCACAACCCCTGAAACCCTTAGGGGCAAGAATTGCGAGTAGTGCAAAAGAGGCCATTCAATCTTCTGAATGCGTCATTCTGATGCTCGCAGATGCCCGGGCCATCCAAGATCTGCTCCTCAGTGACAGATCGCGAAAAGAATTGTCTGGCCGCACGGTCATTCAAATGGGGACCATATCTCCTTCGGAGAGTATGGATTTGAATGAGCAGGTTGTTGAATCTGGAGCTGAATACCTTGAGGCGCCGGTATTGGGCAGCACCCCCGAGGCACAGGCGGGCAGGTTAATTGTTATGGTGGGATCGTCGGCCCCACAATACGAACGCTGGTCAGCCATCTTGAAAATTTTTTCCTCGAAGCCAATACGCGTAGGCCCAGTTGGCCAGGCCTCAGCCCTCAAGCTTGCGTTGAATCAGCTCATAGCCCCTCTTACGGCCTCCTTTTCCCTCAGCCTCGCCTTTGTCCAGCGCAAGGGGATCAAGGTTGATCTGTTCATGAAAATCCTGCGCGAAAGTGCACTTTACGCGCCCACCTTTGACAAGAAACTCCAACGCATGCTGGAAAGGAACTATTCCAATCCCAACTTTCCCACGAGACACTTGGCCAAAGATATCGATTTGTTTCTGAGTGAAGCGAAAGGAGTGAATCTCCAACCTGCGGCTCTTGAAGGGGTTGGTCGCCTGGTGAAAATGACATTGGATGATGGGCTGAGTGACATGGACTATTCCGCTCTCTTTAACACCATTAACCCATAAAGATAAGATTTTGATTAGGCAGCCTGCAAGCATCCATGATATAGATGAGGCTGTCGGAAAACGCCCATCTGCCATTCGACAAGCCGTTCGACAAGCTCACGGTCCTGAGCAGGGTCGATGCTGAGCAACGTCGAAGCATCGAAGGGCTGCGTTACCCTCATCCCTCGTCTCTGCGGCGTACTACTATGTACGCCTTATTCCTCGGGATTTCGGAAGCCTTGCATATGGACATTTTCCATCAGCCTCTTAGAAGCTGGTTTTTCGACAGTCTCGATTGGACCTTTGAGTTTTCGCGACTCAGAGGAGAATAAAATGGAATTTCCCCATTTGTTTTCACCCATAAAGATCAACAGCGTGGAACTGAAAAACCGGGTCGTCCTAACAGCGATGCATCTCGGTTATACACCTGAAGGTCGTGTGACAGAACGTCTCACAGACTTTTACACGGTTCGGGCCAGAGGTGGCGTCGGCCTTATCATCGTGGGAGGTTGTCGCATAGACGAGTACGCTGGAGCGGGAAGCATGTTGCGTATAGATGAAGACCGTTTTATCCCGGGTCTTAGGACACTCGTCGATGCGGTCAAGGCTGAGGGATCAACGATTGCCGCCCAACTCTATCAGGCTGGACGTTATGCCCATTCCTCCATGCTTGGTGGGAAAAAACCGATCTCTGCATCACCAATAAGGTCCAAACTAACGGGAGAGAGTCCCAGGGCCCTTGAATTGGATGAGGTCCCGACCCTACAGGACAAGTTCGCAGAGGCCGCCCAGCGCGCAAGAGATTCTGGATTCGACGCGGTGGAGATCCTGGGAAGCGCAGGATATCTGATCAGCCAGTTTCTTTCGCCCCTGACGAACAAACGGGAGGACAAGTATGGGGGATCTTTTGAGAACAGAATGAGATTCGGTCTGGAGGTGACTCAAAAAGTCAGGAAGGCTGTGGGGCCTGCATACCCGATTATCATGCGGTTGGCGGGCAACGAATTTATGAAGGGAGGAAACACGAATGAAGAGGCGAGGGCCTTTGCCTCTGAATTGGAAAAGGTGGGGGTTGACCTTTTCGATGTGACTGGCGGTTGGCATGAGACGCGTGTTCCTCAGTTGACCATGTTCGTGCCCCGGAAGGGTTTTGTTTATCTCGCACGGGGCATCAAATCCGCTGTTTCCGTGCCCGTACTCTCGAGTAACAGAATAAATGATCCCCATGTTGCCGAAGAGATCTTAAGAAACGGCCAAGCCGATCTGGTGACCATGGCGAGAGGCCTTCTGGCAGATCCTGACCTTCTCGCTAAGGCCAGAAGAGATAGGAGTGATCAGATCTACCACTGTGTGGCCTGTAACCAAGGGTGCTTTGACGCCGTGTTCCAGAACAGGCCCGTCACCTGCCTGGTCAACCCAAGGGCGGGCAAGGAGGCGGAGACAGAAATTGTCCCTGCCGCTCACGTTAAAAAGGTCCTGGTGATTGGAGGGGGTCCTGCAGGGATGAAGGCAGCCTGCACCGCGGCTGAAAGGGGCCATCAAGTGACCCTCGCTGAAAGGGATAATGAGTTGGGTGGACAGCTTCTCTTGAACCGCAATATACCAGGCAGAAAAGAAATGGTCACCGCAGCCAAAGATTTGATAAATAATTTGCGGGCCCTTAAAGTGAACACCCTTCTCGGAAAACAAGTTGACCAGGGATTGGTAAAAAAAATGAACCCGGATGTGGTCATCCTGGCTACAGGTGCGAGCCCCATTCTCCCTAATATTCCTGGCATTGAAACCGAAGGCGTGGTAACGGCATGGGATGTCTTGTCCGGAAAGGTCCATGTGGGTGAGAACGTGGTCATCGTGGGAGGGAACGCGGTGGGACTTGAAACAGCCCTCTACCTGGCTGATCAGGGGACCCTTCCTCCAGAGGTGCTCCACTTTCTTGTGGCGAACAGGGCGGAGAGTTGGGAGACCCTGGAAGTATTGGTGAACCGTGGGGACAAGCATGTTACTGTGGTGGAAATGATGAAAAGAGTAGGAGAGGATATAGGCAGCTCAACGCGGTGGACGGTCATGATGGAACTCCGGCGGCTCGGGGTGACCATTTTGACGGGCGCCACAGCGGTGGGAATAAGGCCCGAAGGGGTGGAGATTGAAAAGGGACAGAAACGCGACCTATTGCCTGCTGATTCTGTGGTTATCGCAGCGGGAGCAGAGCCAGAAAACTTGCTTGTTGATAAGATGGTGGATCTGGTCCCAGAAATCTATACCATAGGGGACGCCAAAGCACCGCGCAACGCCCTAGAGGCGATCAAAGAGGGATTTCTCACTGGATTAAGGATCTGATTATGGAGATAGGCGTCATATCAGACACACACCTTAAGGGACCCAGTCGATTGCTCAAGAAGATCGCGGGAGAGTATTTCCACAGCGTGGATTTGATCCTTCACGCCGGTGATCTCACCTCCCTGGAGGTGCTGGAGGCCTTTAACGGCAAGGAAGTCATTGCGGTTGCTGGCAACAATGATCCCCCTGAAGTGAAAAAGAAACTTCCGGTAAAAGAGGTTATTTCAGTGGACCGTTTCAAGATAGGATTGACACATGGATGGGGATTTCCCATAAGGCTCGAGAGAAAACTGACCCCCTTTTTCAAAGGAGTAGACTGTATTGTGTTCGGGCACAGTCACTGGGCTGCAAATCACCGCACAAACGGTATCCTGTATTTCAATCCCGGTTCCTTTTCGGACGGGATTACATCTCTGTGGCGAAGAAGTATTGGCCTCCTGACAATCGACAGAGAAATCCGCGGCAAGATCATCAGGATTTAACAACTCCCCTCAGGTTCTCGTTGTTACAGTTTTTCAGTGAAATCTAGTCCTACGGCAGGACTACCGGTCGCTGGAAATTTGGTGGAGAGAATTGGGCCGAATCCCCTGATATCATTATCATTAATCTGACTTTTCTGTTGACAAAATATGAAAAGGGACTATTATGGTTCGTTTTCAATTGAGTAGAAAACCCAAATGTTGGATAGCGGAGGCAGGGATGGAAAAAATGGCTTCAAGAGTGGCACTAAAAGAAGATGCCATCCCCTGGGGATTGTTGACTAGCCTTGACATCTATGGTTGCAATCCTGAAATTATCCGAGACGCAGACAAGATAAGACTATACGTGATCGAACTGTGCGACTTAATTGGCATGCGACGATTTGGAGAGTGCCAGGTAGTTCATTTTGGCAAAGATGAACGCGTGGAAGGGCATTCTATGGTCCAGTTTATTGAAACATCCCTGATTTCAGGACACTTTGCCAACTTTACCAATGCCGCCTACGTGGACATATTCAGTTGCAAGGCATACGACCCTGAACAGGTGGCACGTTTTTCCAAGAAATTCTTTCAGGCAGAATCTGTGGAAACGCATGTAACGAAGAGGATGTAACCCAGGCGCCCCCCTACCTGATACAGACCTTTCTGACCTCCTGAAGATCCGTAAGTCCCAGAAACACCTTTCTGATCCCGTCCTGCATGAGGGTGGTCATCCCGTCCTGTACGGACTGCGTCCTGATCTTGTCCATGGGGGCTTTTCGCTGGATGAGGGTTTTTATGGCGTCCGTCCCATCGAGTAGTTCACAAATGTTCGTTCGACCCCTATATCCCGTGTTATTGCATGTGTCACACCCATTTGGTTTATAGAGGGTCAAATCGTCGGTATAGGAAAATCCCAGGGCATCAAACTCCCCACGATATGCCCGAACAAGGCCATCGTATTCTTCTCGGCTGGGATGATAGGCCTCTTTACAATCCTTGCACAGGGTTCGGACCAGACGTTGTGCCAGGATACCCAAGAGCGCGTCGGCGAAATTGAACGGATCCATCCCCATTTCAAGGAGCCTGGTGATGGTCTCAGGGGCACTGTTCGTGTGGAGGGTGCTGAAGACCAGATGGCCGGTCAAAGAGGCCTCTATGCCGGTGGCGGCAGTCTCCTGGTCCCTCATCTCACCCACCATGATCACATCCGGATCGGCCCTCAAGAAAGAGCGCATGGCAGTGGCAAAATCCACCCCTATTTTAGGGATGACCTGGAGCTGGCGGAGCCCCTTCTGGGTAATCTCCACAGGGTCTTCGGCCGTCCAGATCTTCTTGTCTGGTTTGTTGATATAGGCCAGGGCAGCGTGAAGGCTGGTGGTCTTACCACTTCCGGTAGGTCCCACAACCAGAATGATTCCATAGGGCTTTATGATCAGATTGAGCAGGAGGTTGTAGTCTCTTTCACTCATTCCCATGGCGTTCAGGGGGATGGGCTCGCCAGAGGTGAGAATACGCATCACCACGTCCTCTTCCCCTCCCACCGTGGGGACACTGGCCACCCTCAGTTCAATATCCAGGGGAGCGTATTTCCTGAATCTTATCTTGCCGTCTTGCGGCTTTCTGCGCTCAGCAATGTCCAGGTCGGACATGATCTTTATCCTGGAGATGACAGCCCGCTTGTAGTGGTAGGGTATGGTCTGGTAGATATGGCAGGTGCCGTCTATTCTGAATCTGATTTCCGCCCCCGACTTGCCCGGATAGGGTTCGATATGTATATCTGACGCGGTCTTTTTGTGGGCATCGGTGATGATCTTGTTGACCAACTGCACGATGGCGCTGTCGTCCTCTGTCAGAATTTCTGAGGCATCTTCAGGGACCTCTTCTTCTATGGTATCCAGTTTACCCAGGATCTCGTCTATAGAGCCTTGATTCAGTTCATGGGCATTTCCATAGAAATAGTCTAAGTATTGTAGAATATCCTCCCTCAACCCCACGGCGAATTCGTAGCTCTCGGCCTGAATTAATGATTTTACACTATCAATGATGTCCAGTCGCTCGGGGTTATCGATCAGTATTTTGACCTTACCATCATCCCTGGTTAGGGGGACCCAGAGGTTCTTCTCCAGGTATACCCGTTTCAACTTGGCCAAAAGCTCGCCTGGGATGGCGTGACTGTTATCAAAGGGTATATACTCACAATCATAGTACTCGGCAAGGGATCGCCCCACCTCCTGTCTTCTCACCTTCAATTCATTCATGAAGATGTACTCAATGGGGGTCTTCTTTTCTCGAGATGCTTTAATGGCCCTCTCCAGCTCTTTTTCAGTGATAATGCTGTTTTCGATCAGGTAGTCAAATTTTGTCCTCTTTTTCCCGGTTTGCGTGAGCTTTTGCTGATTGTAAAAGGCAATCCCCAGGACCTTTGCCATCTCCTCAGCCGACTCTTGATCTTCAGGGGTGAATTTGTCACCATTCTTTTTGTTTATGAGCTGGAGGACCCCTATCACGTACTTTTTGTAAAAAATGGGGATGCTCAAAATTTGCTTCGTCAAATAACCGGATGATTCATCCCAACTCCTGTCAAATGAGATATCACTGTCGATTTCGATTAGTTCATCCCTGTCGTAGGCATTGGCAATGTTGACTGTTTGCGCGTTGTTGGCCGTGTACCCGGCTATACTCTTGTTATTAATGGGAACCCGAATTTCTCTAGATATGTCGGCGGACTTAAACTGTGAATAGATTTCTTTCTTTTTGCCTTCCACCACAAATATGGTCACTCGATCCGCATCAAAAAGACCGAGGATCCTGTTCTTCAAATTGATAAGGATGTCATCCGTATTCTTTGCCGCGTGAATCTGGTTGGCTATGTCGTGAAGGGCCTTGTAGTAGTTCAATTTCTCTTTTTCCTCTCCAAATTCTCCGTTTCCGTCCCGATCCATCTCCAGACCTCTTCTCTCTATCCAGTTCCGTCGCCCTTTGTCTCTTTACGCTCCTAAATGATACCATCCAGAAGCAATTATATCAAATTATTTCAACATATTGAACAATATCTCCCATGAGATTTATCCCAAATCCATGCCCCTCACACCGGTTTCGGGGGCCCTCTGCCATCACCGTGAGGATCTGATCCTACCCCTATGAAACAGGGTCAAAAAACCAGTGAGTTAAACGGCTCTTTCCATTTTTATCTATACTAGACAAGTAGAAAAACCCCTTGACAGGGCGGCCGCATACCATATACAAAACTTGCACGACACAATCCTTTCCTGATCGGTCTCCCGCGGTGATTCTGAGCGACGGATCCGGCAGGGCATTAGGCCCGATTTAGAAATCCAACTTGCAAATCCTCACTGGATACCCATGCCTTCGGTCTCCGGTGCTATTCTTGGAAGCCAACAAAATGAAGAAAGACGCGACGCCGCCCGGTGAAGATTACGAGATTCGGTGCCCTAGACTTGGCCACCAAATCAACTTTTCCTATTGTAGGAGGGAAAACATGGGTCTTCCCTGTTTTAAGACCCTTGATTGCTGGTTTGAACATTTTCTGGTGGAAACGTATTTGCGAGAAGAACTTGAGCCCGAAGAATGGGAAAAGGTCTTTAGTAAACCGCCAAAACCAAAGATGCTTTCTTTGGTGGAACTGATCGAAGAAGCAAAAAAGAGGATAAAAGAAGAGACATGAGCAGAGAAGAAATCCTTTTGGGAAATGGGGCCATTGCGCTCGGTCTCGTAGAGGCCGGGTGTCAGGTGGTCACATCCTATCCCGGCACGCCCAGTTCAGAGATCCTGCCTGAAGTGATCCGCCTGGTGAAATCGGAGGGTCTTGACACCTACGTGGAATGGTCCACCAATGAAAAAGTGGCCTTGGATAACGCCTTTGCAGCATCTATTACAGGGAAGAGGGCGGCCTGTTGCATGAAGCAGGTGGGACTCAATGTGGCGGCCGACTCCCTAATGAGCGCTGCTTATACAGGCACGGTTGGAGGATTGGTGATTATCTCTTGCGATGATCCCGGCCCCCACTCCTCCCAGACTGAGCAGGACACCCGTCTCATGGCCCGTCTTGCTAAAGTCCCCGTATTGGACCCTTCCAGTCCTCAAGAGGCGAGGGAGATGGTTGGTCTCGCCCTGGACATATCAGAGGCATTTAGGATTCCGGTTATCTTGAGACCTGCCATTCGGGTCTGCCACGCCCGGCAGAACATCCAATTCGGACCCATAAAAAAGGATGGAAAAGAGGCATCGTTTGAGAAGGACCCCGGGAGGTGGGCTGCAACCCCCCGTTTCCGTCTCATACTCCACGGTGAATTGAACAAAAAACTGAATGAAATTGGGGAACAATTCGAGGGCCTCTCACAGATCAATTTCCACAATCTGGAGGCGACCAAAAGCTACCCGCTGGGAATAATCGCAGGTGGCGTTCCTTACTCTGTTGTCCGGGATATCTTATCAGAAGAGAAGCGGACCGATATCCCTCTCCTCAAAATAGGCACCCCCTACCCCTTTCCTGAGGGTCTGGCCCTAGCGTTCGTGTCTGCCTGTGACAAGGTGCTAGTCATCGAGGAGACAGACACGGTTATAGAGTACTTTCTGAGGGACCGTGAAAGGGTTCTGGGACGTCTTTCGGGCCATGTGCCCCTTGAAGGGGAATTGACCCCCCGGGTCGTGCATGGGATAGTGAGCCATGTTTTGGAAGCGCTGAATCTTGAGCCCCTCACTCCAGTTGAAGATCAAGAAGCCGCGGAACTGGTGCAAAGTCTTCAATTGCCCGTTCGGAAACCCACTCTCTGTCCGGGATGCCCTCACAGGTCCGCATTTTTCGCCATAAGAAAGGTGAATCCTAAAGCCATTTTCACCTCTGACATTGGCTGCTATACCTTGGGGCTCAATCTGGGCGCGGTAGATACCTGCCTGGATATGGGGGCCGCAATCACATTGGCATCCGGGTTCTATCATTCATTCGCTCAGGACGATGTGGACCAACCCATCGTGGCGACCATAGGGGATTCCACCTTTTTCCATTCAGGAACGGCCGGTCTATTGAATGCCGTTTACAATGGCGCAAGATTCATCCTGGTAATCCTTGATAACATGACAACGGCCATGACCGGTATGCAGCCCACACCCGCCCTGGGAATAAAGGCGGATGGAAGCGAGGGAAAGGCGATCACATTGGAAAGAGCTGTGGCAGGATGTGGCGTGGATTTCATTGAAGTCGTAGATCCTTATGATATAAAAAAAATGACAGGCGTTATCAAAAAGGCCGCTGAGTACGTGAATGAACCTGAAGGGGGTATCGCGGTTATCATTGCCCGTCACCCCTGTGTGATCGCTTACCGGGATGAGGCGATCCCAGATAAGAAAAAGACACGGATCACGGATGATTGCAAAGAGTGTAATTTTTGTCTCGATCGCTTTGAGTGCCCTGCCCTTTTTCATGATGAGGAATTAGGGCGCACCGATATCAACCGACAGATCTGCGCCGATTGTGGTCAGTGCCTCGCTGTCTGCCCCACAGGATGTATTGTGGAGGCCTGATGAACTGATTTACCGCTGAGACGCTGAGTACGCTGAGGGGTGGTTATTTCTTGCATTCCGCTGAGAGGGCGGAAAGCAAAAAATGGGGCAACCCTTACAGGAACAAATCAAATTTGCTGGTCAGTAACGTTCTTCTCCGCCCGGGAATAAATTGGCGTCATTTGGTCCCGCTTCCAGCGGGACTGAGTGGTTTCCCTTTGCCGTCCTCTCAACGGCAAAGGGAAAATCTTATTGCTCTGCGTCCTTCGCGCCTCTGCGGTGAAAAAATCTGACGAATTGACCATTAATTCGAGGAATACATGGAGACTGTGAATATTATTTTATCTGGATTGGGCGGTCAGGGGATCCTGTTTATGACGAAGGTACTGGCGCAGACCTTACTCGATAAGGGCTTTAACGTCTTGGGAGCAGAGACCCACGGCATGGCACAGCGGGGAGGATCGGTCGTCTCCCATCTGAGAATTGGGGATGTGCAAAGCTCCCTGGTTAAGACAGGCTCAGCCCATTTTCTTCTGGCCCTGGAGGAAAACGAGGCTTACCGCAACCTCCCCTTTCTCTCCCGTGGGGCCCAGATGTATGTAAATGCCAATACCCAACGTTTCCCAAGAGAAGAGGTGAAAGCCTTTCTGGACAAGAGAGAGATTACCTACCATTCAGCACCCGCCGGAACCATAGCCCTGGAACTAGGCGCTCCCCTTTGTACAAACTTGGCCCTTCTGGGATATTTTACTGCGTTCAATGAAGGACCAACGACCCAGGCAGAACTCAGGAAGACCATAGAAAGCATTAGTCCCGATCGATTCAGAGAGGTCAATCTGAAGGTATTCGAGGCAGGCCTTCAAAAGGGCTTGGAAGAGACATCCTGACTATCACGTTTTACTCCGCCCAAGTGGGGATCGCTGACCATAGATAAAACCCATGTCTGGCTTTTCAGTGCAGAAAAAGTGCACCCAAATATATATATGACTGAACAAAGCGGCAGTTAATGCTGTTAGTGAAGAGAATAGGGCGCCGGGAATCCAAAGAATCAATAGCCCGAACACATACATACTATTGTTGGTGTATCGGAATATGCCCTTCCTAACCAACGATTTTCCCCTATACGATGTATCAAAGTGATCGATACCAAAGGCCCGTTTAAAACCAAAATACCTTCCAATGGAATACATAAAATATATGGATGGGGCTGCTAAAACGATGGCTAAAGTTACGCCAAACGTCTGGTTGATGGGGATGGTATCTCTATTAGCTACGGCTAATAGAGTGACAAGCACGGGGCGGGAAATAATGAATAGAAAAAAGAGCACGCTATATACAGCAAAAGCCCTATGGCCAAACCATCTGCTTAGCAAGCCAGAGTAGAGCTCTGTGCGCCAGCAGAACCATACGAATACTTGGTGCATGATTGTAATACCCAAAAGCCAATAGAGCCAAGTTAACGTGTCTACTCCCCACAATTGTCCTTGGTTAAATCCATTAACGTTGCTAAACAGAAACAATCCAGCCAGCAAAAGCATCAAATACAGCAGGTGCAATAGCTGCTTATCAAAAATTTTCTTTATTGGAGACATGGCGGTCCCTTAGCACTAAGTATGTCGCGGGGTCAAGTTTACGCCCGGCCCCCTTCTTTCTGAAGTCGCACATCTACGGACCACCGAAGGCTTGGCGCAGGGAGACCTGTCCTCCATAGCTTTAGCGCTGCCGCGTTTGGCGCATTGACCAGTTGGATGTTAGGCCTCGCCATCATGAGATTTCTTCATCGCTCCTGACGTTTTTGTCAACAATGCTACAAATCGTAATAGATGTCTTAATCGCTTTTAGAATCATTTCATTTTCATTTTCATCTCTTACCTTTCCTGAGGCCACATAGCTGGCAAAGATATTGGCAGCTGCCTGGAAAATAGCCGTTTCACTTGGCTGCAAAGTTGCATGATATTTTTCTTTCATGGTGACTCCTTTCCTCTCGCTCTCATGGATTAAGCAGTTTAAGCCCCAGCTCTTGCTCTAAAACCCGTTTACCCGTGGTACCAACCAGCTCATATAATATAACCTCCATAACCTGCCATACCTTTACACCGTTGCGTATGCAGCCCGTGACAGTATGGTTGTTTCTCCCACAGGCCATATGCATGTGAAGTATGGGATTGCCCTCCTCATCTGGAAAAAGGGTTCCGGTTCCAAATATCTCATGGACATCCTCAATGATGTGCTCCATTGGGTGGATGGGGCGGGCCTGTCCCATTCGGGGGCCGACAACAAGTTTGCTGCCTTCAGTAGCCCCGCCGATGATGATCAATGCGGCTGCTGTTATTGACTGCGAACGAGCAAATTTCTCAATTTCCTCATGCACAGTTTCCCCGTCCTCCAGGCGTATGACGAACACCCTACCTTGTTTGGCCTGAGAATATTTCATTTTGAAATTTCTATCCTCCTCCCTAGGATAATGGCGCTAACCGTTATTGTGGGGAATCCGTAATTGACAATATTGGCCTGCGCTGTATATTACGATAACTCTCACCAATCCATGCGGAGGGATTATTTCCTAAAAATTCAATAATGTCAATGAGTTTGATGGCATCACGTAAATGGGCAACAACTTGAGCCGCCTGTGAAATAACTTGATAAGGGCAACCTCATTCAGAATTCCCATTGGGTCGGTTGTGGGGATTGGCGAACAAGGGTGGTGACCTCTAGAGAGGTATGGGTAAGGAAAAGGAAAAAGTCGCAGGCCTTCTTCTGGCAGCAGGGGCTTCCACCCGCATGGGGCAGCCTAAACAGCTGCTGCGTGTGGGAAAGAAAACCCTTCTTGACCGTATACTCGGTGAGCTCTTGAGTTCTAATCTCGATCTTACCGTCCTCGTCCTTGGCCATCAGGCTCAGGAGATAAAGCAAAGTTTGAGAACCGGCCTCCATCATCCAAAACTCAAAATCATTGAAAACAAACATTATCTTGATGGAATCAGCA